>CAMPHP010000060.1 GCA_946885925.1 uncultured Litorilinea sp. | reverse complement strand
TGCGCTAAATATCGTACTTGCCACCAAGCAAAATGGCAGTCTCTGGAAAAGCTTTCGTCAACTTGAGGCATTCCAGCAATTGTTCTACTTTGTCTCACCCCGTCTCCCCCTGCCGCCTACACGCCTTGGCGCAGCATCGCCCGATCTATTGTTGCTGCTCTGCAAAGAGGTACTCTCGACCACACCGCGCTTTGTTGTGGAATGTGGAGCGGGCATTTCGACCCTGGTCATGGGCTATCTGCTCGAAAAGAACGGGCAAGGCCAGATGGTCACGCTTGAACATGATCCGGTATGGGCAGAGCGAGTGGCGCGTTGGGTGACAGAACACCAGCTTGATGCACATGTGAAAGTAGTGTACGCGCCCCTCGTAGAGCAGTCTGTCGCTGGCAAGACTTATACGTGGTATGATGCAGCAGTCTACCAGCCTCTCGTAGCAACGCATGCCATCGACCTGCTCTTTATAGATGGCCCCCCTGATTACGTGCATCCCGATGCGCGTTTTCCTGCGCTGGCTTTTCTCCGCCCCTACCTGTCCCCCCGCTGTGTTATTGTGATGGATGACACCGAACGGCAAGATGAAGCCAAAGCAGCGCGCATCTGGGCAGAGGAACTGGATTACCAGTTGGAGTTGTTAGCGCACCTGGAGAAGGGTGCTGGCGTTTTGCGACCCCGCTTTACGAGTACCATTCAAGAACAGCCCACTCCCTAGAAGTTGCATGCACGAGACGAATCATGCGTGAGAGAGCATTCGCAGAAATCAGTAGGCCAACAGGATGAAGATTTTACATGTGAACACGCGCGATGGCATTGACGGGGCATCGCGTGGTGTCTATACGCTGCATCAAGGGTTGCGACAAGTTGGCATTGATTCTCAGATGCTTGTGGCGCGCAAATATTCGCAAGACCCCACCGTCCATCTGCCCACAGCGACTTTGCTCTCGCGTGTCTTGCACGCTCTACGTATGTGGCGGGAGAAAAGGCCGCTTGCTGCGTATGATGTACAAGGTTTCTTTTCACCAGCAGCAGTCTCCGCGCATTTACAACCAGCGTTGCGCCGCCTCAACCCCGATATCATCCACCTGCATTGGGTGAATCATGGCTTTGTCCGTCCGGAGGATTTGCCCACCTGGAACCGTCCCCTGGTCTGGACATTACGCGATATGTGGCCTTTAACGGGCGGCTGTCATTACAGTGGAAGATGTGACCGCTACCGGGGTCAATGTGGTCAATGTCCAGACTTGGCATCTCATTCAGACGACGACATAAGCCGTACACAGTGGCAGCGCAAACAACGTGTTTTTCGAACGACTCCGATCCACTTTGTCACGCTCAGCACCTGGCTGGCGGATTGCCTGCGTGCCAGTCCGCTCAGTGAAGGTCACCCTGTGCACGTTATCCCCAATGCCATTAATTTGGATGTTTTTGCTCCTCAATCAAAGTCGCAAGCCCGTGCCCAGTTGGATCTTCCCGCGGACAAAAAGATCATCCTATTTGGCGCAACAACGGTTACTGACGAAAATAAAGGCTATAAACATCTGACGCAGGCTGTCGAACAGTTGGCGACTGAACAATTGAGCCTAGAAGAGCCGGAAAAGGGGAAACGCCCGCTTCATATAGCAACCTTTGGTCAGGGTGACACTTCAGCATTAGACGCCTTACCGCTCTCCTCAACCCACCTAGGCTATATTCATGATCAGAGGAAACTCGCTGCATTATATAGCGCAGCGGATGTGATGGTTGTGCCGTCAGCTTATGAATCTTTTGGCAAGACCGCCGCGGAAGCCTTGGCTTGTGGTACGCCCGTGGTCTGTTTTGACTCGACGGGACTTAGAGATATTGTGGAACATCAGGAGTGTGGCTATCGGGCGCAACCCTTTAGCAGCCAGGATCTCGCCCAAGGCATTGCCTGGGTCTTGGCCGATGACGCACGCCATGCAGCCTTGGCACACCGGGGTCGAGCCAAGGTCACCCAAGAGTTCTCACTATCGCGAGTCTCTGAGCAATATAAGACGCTCTACACGCAAGTCATACAAGATCGTGGCATACAAGGTCGCGGCATACAAGGTCGTGGCATACAAGATAGTCTAGGCAGTACAGGAAGCTAGACAATGCAAAATACAGCTATGCTCTGGGTAAGTGCCATGCGCCGCAAGATCGGCTTCTGGCGCGCCCGTTACCGGCGTCCAACGATCACAACTCCTACAGGCAAGTTGCCCCTGGGCACAGCGCCCTACACCTTTGTCAGTGTGGTCAGCCCACTCTTTAACCAGAATGTCCCGCTGGCGACCTCGCTGGCGCGGGTGGGGTATTGTCATGGCTTCGAGCAAATCGGCATCCCTTATGTCATCCTCGGTACGCACGAACTGGCAGACCGTCTGCCCGACCTGCCCAATCCGATCTGCCTGTTGCAGAATACGGATTACCTTTACCTAAACCGCACCCATTTAGATGCGTTGCGCCGCACACGTCATTTCGTCTGGCTAGATTACTGGTTTAAGGACGATATGGAGCTTTTTCAAGCCGAAGGGCTGGACTACCAATCCTTTGCGCGCCAAACGCACAAAGATCTCCTCTATAGCGAACCAGCCTTTACCTTTACGATCTCCCCATCCGCCAGCTTGGCCTGTTACGCCAAGTGGATGGAACATGGTTTGCAAGTCGAATCGTTACCACTAGCGTGTGATACCACCGTCTACCATCCCAACATAACGGATAATCCTCAATTTGATGGGGTGCAGATGACCTTTGTCGGCGGTTATTGGCCCTATAAGGCCCAACAACTCGACCGCTATCTGCGCCCTTATGAGAAAGATTTGACCGTTTTTGGCCGCGAACGCTGGCCCTATGCCGGGTATGGCGGGCCTCTGCCGCAAGATCAAGAGGCGGCGCTCTATCGCCAAGCGCGCCTCTCACCGACCATCAATGAGCCGCATTGCGAACGCCTGAACATCGACCAGAACGAGCGCGTCTTTAAGGTCTTGGGGAGTGGCGGCTGCTCCATCACCGATGCCATTTCCGGCTATCGTGAATGGTTTAGTGCGGACGAACTGCCTGTGCCTGCTTCGCTGGAGGAATATCACGAGATTGTGCAGACGCTGCTTACCGACAGCACGCTCAACCAGACCTATCGCACGCGCGGCTATCAGGCGATTGTGAATCGCCATACCTATGCCCACCGTGCTCAGCGCGTCTTGGAACTGCTTGGCATCTCCTTACCGGCATCTCTTCCAGTACAAGCCTGATCGCCTATGCCTCGTGTCAGTGTCATCATTCCAACCTATAACCGTGCCGATCTCTTGGGTGATGCCATTGGCAGTGTCCTGGCGCAGAGCTACCAAGACTTTGAATTGATCGTTGCCGACGATGGTTCCACCGACCATACCGCAGAGATCATGGCAGAAGCCATCGCCAGCTATGGCTCGCGCATCCGCTATCTAGTCCTGCCCCATCGTGGGCAACCCGCCGCACCGCGCAACTCGGCTTTGGCGGTTGCCACCGGGGAGTACATCTCCTTTCTCGATTCCGATGATCTCTATCTGCCTAATAAGCTGGCGCTCCAAGTCCCGGTGCTGGACAACAACCCCACCGCGGGCATGGTCTATTCCAATGGTCATTTTTTTAGTGACCACCCCAACCAGCCTACTGGCTATGTGCAAGATGGGCTGCCGACACCATCGGGAGATGTCTTTGCCGATTTGCTGCGCGGTAACTTCCTGACTCCTGGCGTGGTTCTTATTCGCCGCACATGCCTGGAGAGCAGCGGCGGTTTTAACGAAGACCCGGCACTCCTGGTGAGCGAAGATTATGAGTTGTGGCTGCGTTTGGCAATGCAAACAACCATGCTCTATGTGCCTGGCGATGTAGCAGCCATCCGCCGCCATACCCAAAATATCAGTGGTGACACGCTCCGCTTACGCAGCCGCTGCCTCTATATGCTCAACACACTAGACAAGCGTTACCCGGAAACGATGGCAGCACACAAGAATGCACGTCATGAAGCCTATGCCCGCCAGCATGGTGCAGTGGCCCTGGCAGCTTGGCAGCAACGCAAAGTCGGGCTGACCCTTCGCCACGGTCTCCTCGCCGCTCGCCACACCGTGCAACTGCCGGGAGCAGGGTTGCCGCCGTTCATCGAGTGGCTAGCGCGTCGTCGCCTACGTTCGGGGGTAAACCAACGTGCCGAATAAAGATACCCTGTCATTCCGCGCCCCGCGGGGCGCGCCCAGAGACCGCACGCATCGTGACCAGCGGCCCCACCTGCTGCTGATCGAAAGCATCCCAACCATTGCCGGGGGACAAGCGGCTATGGTGCAACTAGCATCCGGCTGGCACGATGCACTCAAGATTTCAGCCTTGCTGCCCGGTCCCGGCCCCCTAGCTGATGCGCTTGCCAGCCAGGGTGTTACCTGCTTCTTTGCCGAACAAGGCGACTACACCCTCTTGCGTAAGACCCGGCGCGATGTGACAGCCTATGCCCGCCGTTTGCCCCGGCTCGTCTCCACCACGGCACGCCTGATTCGCGAGCAGAGTATTGATATGCTCTATGCCAACAGCGCGCGCACCTTTGCCTGGGCTGCGTTGGCTGCGACCTTTGCCCGCCGCCCTGTCCTTTGGCATCACCATGCCCTCTTGGCCGACGCCACAACGCTCCATCTGGTCACCAACGTGGCACGCCTGCCCGCAGTGCGGCGGGTCATCTGCTCTTCGTCGGGAGCCCAGGCACAATTTGCATCCGTAGCACCCAAGACCATTGTCATTCCCTATGGCATTAACACAGACCGCTTTGCGCCAAATCCAGCGGCGCGAACAAAGATACGGCAATCGTTGGGGCTTGGCCCGGATGAGCTTGTGGTGGGCATGGTGGGCGATCTGATCCCGCTCAAGGGGCAAGATACACTGATCAAGGCATTGCAAAGCTCCCCTGACAGCCCAGCTTTGCCGCCTATTACCACGCTCTTTATCGGGGCCCCGCGACCGGGCGAGGCGGAAAGCGAAGCCTATGCTGCTCATCTACAGCAGATAGCTGGCCCCAATGTGCACTTTCTAGGCAGGCGCAGCGACATTCCCGATCTGCTCAATGCCATAGACCTACTCGTGGTCGCTTCCAGCCGTGAGACCGGGCCGCTTGTCCTCTTGGAAAGCCTCGCCTGTACCACACCCGCGTTGAGTACACCTGTCGGCATTTCGCCCGATCTCCTGCCAGCCGACGCAATCTTTCCAGTCGGTGACGCACAGGCCCTACGCGCAGCCTTGCAGCGATGGTTGGCTGACCCTGCGCGCAGGGCATCTACCGGCACAACGGGACGTAGCCAAGTTATCCAAGAACTAAGTCTGCCCAGTTACCAGTCGCGCGTTCTAGCCGAAATCCATGCTTTTCTGCCATAATAGAGCCATGCGTGTATTACACATCTACAAAGACTATGCTCCGGTCGTGGGCGGCATTGAAAATCATATCGGTCTCTTGGCCCAAGCCCAGCGTGCACAGGGGATCGATGCGCGCGTCTTGGTAACAAACACTAGCGCAGAGACCATCGAAACGACGATCCATGGTGTGCCAGTCGTCAAGACCGGGCGACAGCTCAACATTTCATCAGCCCCCATCAGTCTTAGTTTCTATGGATGGCTGCGTCGGCTCGAAAAGGGCATTGACATCACCCATGCCCATCTGCCCTATCCACCTGGTGAGCTAGGCCACCTGCTCTTGGGAAGCAGCCGCGCCCTGGTTCTTTCCTACCACAGCGATATTGTGCGCCAAAGGGTGCTGGGCACTTTTTACAGCCCATTCTTGCGCGTCCTGCTCCGCCGGGCAAACCGCATTTCCGTCGCCAGCCCCGCCTATATTCGCACATCCCCCTTCCTTGCGCCTGTTGCCGACAAATGCCGTGTCCTTCCCTATGGCATTGACCTGAGCGCCTTTGAAGCCACGCCCGAAATTCGCCAAGTCGCCGCCGAGTTACGTGCGCGCCATGCTCCCAAGCCCTTGTTGCTCTATGTCGGCAAACTGCGCCACTACAAGGGGTTGAATGTCCTCATTGAGGCTATGCAACAGATCGATGCCCACTTGCTGGTCATCGGCTCTGGTATGTTGGAGGAAGAATGGCGCGGGCAAGCCAGTGCATTGGGGCTAGACGACCGCATCAGTTTCCTGGGTGAACTCTCCGATGCGGATAAGTTGATCGCGCTCTATGCGTCGGATCTCTTTGTGCTGCCCTCTACCAACCGCGCCGAAGCCTTTGGCATTGTCTTGATCGAGGCAATGGCCTGTGGATTGCCGCTGATCAGCACCGAACTAGGCACAGGCACTTCCTTTGTCAACCAGCATGAACAGACCGGCTTAGTCGTGCCGCCAGGAGATCCCGATGCCTTAGCCGCGGCCATCAACCGCTTATTGGGCGATGATGAATTGCGTAAGAGAATGGGCGCAGCAGCACTCGCCCGTGTTCACGCTGAATTTAGCCAGGCGACCATGACCGCGCGCATGACCAGCCTCTATCACGAAGCCCTGAGCCAGAAACCCTAAATTGCATGAGCCATTTATTCCATAACACTGCCTTGCGCTTTGGAATCATCGGCTGCGGTCGGATTGCCCCTCGCCATGCCCAATCGCTCCAACAAGTCGCTGATGCCCACTTGGTAGCAGTAGCAGACGTCAAATCGAGCCGCGCCCAACACTTTGCTCAAGAGTACAGTGCCGCGCCCTACACCGACTATCACGAATTGCTTGCACGCAAAGATATAGATGCCGTTAGCGTCTGCGTACCTAGCGGTCTCCACGCCCAAGTCGCCATTGACGCCATGCAAGCAGGCAAGCATGTCTTGGTGGAAAAGCCCATCGCCATTACCTTGGAGGATGCCGACCGCATGATCGAGGTAAGCCAAAGCGCCGGTCGCACACTGGGCGTAGTCCTCCAAAATCGCTACAACCATCCCTTGCAAGCGTTACGCCAAGCTATTGATGAAGGCAAGCTTGGTCGCCTTCACCTGGGCAATGCCTGTGTGCGTTGGTACCGGCCCCAATCCTATTACGAAGATGGCTGGCATGGCACCTGGGCAATGGATGGCGGCGCGCTGATGAATCAAAGCATCCATCATATCGACGCCTTGCAATGGCTGATGGGGCCAGTGCACTCGGTCTATGCCTATACGGCGACATTAGCGCATAAGATGGAAGCCGAAGACGTGGGCGTTGCGGTGGTGCGCTTTGCCAGCGGTGCATTGGCAACTATCGAAGGCTCCACACTGACTTGGCCCCAAAACTTAGAAGGCTCGGTGGCGGTCTTTGGCGAGCATGGTTCTGTCAAGATTGGCGGCACCGCGCTCAACCGCATTGAGTTGTGGAAAGTGGCAGGTGAGTTGGAGCAGGAAGCCGAATTGCTCACCAGCCAACGCGTTGATCCTCCCTCGGTTTATGGCTATAGTCATCGTGAAGTATTGCGCGACTTTGTCCATGCCGTGCTGACCGGAAGCGAGCCAGGTACGCCTGGGCCCGAAGCCCGCAAATCGCTGGCGTTGGTGCTTGCCATCTATGAATCAGCACACAGTGGGCGTGAAGTTGTGCTTGCATCCCCCACCAACGCGCCACTTGCCTCACAACTGAGGCCGGCAACAGATGCTCTACCCCCCGTTCGCCCATCAAATTAGACACGCGTTATACACGACATATTGACCCAGCCCACACCCTGGGGTACGATAGATAACTGCTATGACCGCTCCTACTGGTCTAGACTTTGACAAGATGACAGATTGACAAACCCTATGTTAACAAGAACAAAACTTGATGCCTGGCTGAACGGCATTATCGAAGCTGGCTGGCTGGCAGCGTTAGTGGTAGCCCCCCTCTTCTTCAACGTCTTTTCCAGCCGTGTCTTTGAACCAGATAAAATTAGCCTCTTACGTTCCATTGCATTACTGATGCTTTTGGCATGGTTGGTCAAGCTCGCCAACGGTGGCCCGGCATGGCTCCCTGCTTTTGCAACTGGGGGAGTGGCACAGGCAGCACCCGCATCGAACGAGCCAGCACATGACGCGCTCCCTTGGTGGCGGCGGCTGGCACAAATCCCGCTGCTCATTCCCATCCTTTTACTGGTCATCGCCTATCTGCTCAGCACTGTCTTTAGTGTGGCGCGCTTTGTCAGTTGGTGGGGTTCCTATCAACGTTTGCAGGGAACGTACACCTTCCTCAGCTATGTCACGATTGCGCTGTTGACAATGGCCCACCTGCGCCATCCAGACCAGATCCGCCGCCTCCAACACACCATCGTCATCACCAGTTTGCCTATCGCCATCTATGGCGTGATCCAGCATCTCCAGGTCGATCCGCTGCCCTGGGGTGGTGATACAACAACGCGCGTGGCTGCCAACGCAGGCAATGCCATCTTCCTGGCAGCCTACCTGATCATGGCCTTCTTCTTTACGCTGGAGCGGGTCTATAGCAGTTTTGCCTATCTACTTGGCTATAAACCGCCTACGCATGACCAGAGCCAGGATATTCCAACCGCATTAGCGGGTGGAGCCTATCTCTTTGTCTTGATGGTACAACTGCTGGCGATCTTCTGGACACAGAGCCGCGGCCCGTGGCTGGGGCTTTTCTTTGGCATCTATCTCTTTGTGCTGCTGCTCTTTACCGCACTGCGGCCCAAGAACCATCGTCTATGGACCTCGCTCTGGGTGGGGCTGGGGCTGGCAGGCGTCATTCTCTTGGTGCTCATGAACACCAGTTCGCTCTTTGCCGGTCTACGCAGTGTGCCCTACGTGGGTCGCCTCACCACCCTTCTGGAATCTGAAGGTGGCACGGGTCAGGTGCGTGTCTTGATTTGGCAGGGTGCATCGCAGATGATCGTACCCCACGAACCGCTCAACTTCCCGGATGGCAGCCAAGATGGCGTCAATGCATTACGCCCCCTCGTAGGCTATGGGCCAGAGGCGATGTGGATTGCCTTCAATCCCTTCTATCCCCCTGCCCTGGCCCAAGTTGAAGCACGGAATGCCAGCCCGGATCGCTCGCATAACGAAACGTGGGATTCGCTCGTCATCACAGGGGTTATCGGCTTCATCGCCTATCTTACGCTCTTTATTAGCATCTTCTACTGGGCCTTGCGCTGGTTAGGCCTGCTGGTGGATCGCCGTGATACCATCCTCTTTGCCATCCTACTGACCCTAAGTTCAGTGACGTTGGTGACAGTCTTCTATTTCTACGATAATAGTTGGCGCTTTTTTGGTGTGGCCTTGCCTGCCGGATTGATGTTGGGGCTGGGTGTTTATGTCACCCTATCCGCTTTTCTGCATGATGACCTGGGGTGGGAACGCGGCGACCTGCCTCGACAATTGCTGATCATCACGATCCTGGCGACCATTACCGCCCACTTTATTGAGATTCACTTTGGTATCGCCATTGCCGCAACGCGCACCTACTTCTGGATACTCACAGCACTGCTCGTGGTGGTAGGAATGCGTTGGGCGATTCCTTCAGCCTATACCATCCACCAGTATGTCGAAGAAGAAGTTGAGACCGTCGAGCCAGTGCCGCACAAGGGGAAACGGCGCGCCGATCGCCATGCCACATCGCGCCGCGCCGCAAGTCCAAATTACCATCCGGCCTTGCCTGCCACCGTGATGACCGATCTGTTGATCTTTCTCACGTCAGTCTTTCTCTTCAGCACCAATTCCCAGCAATTAAGTAACCCTTTTGGCATCCTCTTTAGCAGCGTCTTCCGGCGCAACGAAGGGGGCCATGTGATCTCTAGCACATCGATCTTTCTGCTGGTCTTTACCTGGCTCGTCGCTGCCACGGTCGGCTTGGCTGGGACATCGCTGCAACAGCGGCGCACGCCTGGTCTTGGCTGGTGGCTGCGCGGCTATGCGCTGCATGCAGCGGTAGTTTGGAGTGGGTGGTTGGTCTATGGGCTTATCCAGAGCAGCCGCCTGATTCCTGGCGTTGCAGGCAGCGACCTGAACAGCCAGCTATCCATGGTCGCCGGACACTTTGCCTTTTATACCTGGGTGCTGATCCTCTGGGCTGTGGTGGCAGGAACGGTCTATAGCTGGGCTTACTTGCGCGATCGACGCACACCCGCGCTGGGCAATGCGGCCCTCAGTTTGGGAACTGGTCTGGTGTTGACCGTTGTCATCTTCGCCATTATCAGTACTGTCA
>CAMPHP010000059.1 GCA_946885925.1 uncultured Litorilinea sp. | reverse complement strand
ATCGCAATCTTGCCAGCCGCACCCAAGCCGAAAGTATTGCTTGGATGGCGAATGCCACTACGCTGCAACAGATGCCTTTGGGATTGATTAGCGTTGCGATCTCACTGGCCGCGCTGCCCCGCTTAAGCCAGTTTTTTGTTCAGGGCGACGAGGCAAGCTATCGCGAGACGCTGGGGCGCGGGCTACGTATGGTGTTGTTGCTGATTGTACCTGCTGCGGTGCTGCTGTGGACGTTGGGTGAGCCACTTGTCCGCCTGCTCTTTGAACATAACGAGTTTAAGCCCGCCGATACAGTGCAAGTGGTTGGCGCGCTCGATATTTACGTGGTGGGGATGATCTTTGCCGCGGTGGACTACCCGCTCAACTTCGCCTTTTATGCACGCCAGAATAGTACGCTGCCCGCCATTGTTGGGGTTATCAGCGTCGGCTTTTATCTGTTGGCTGCATGGGCATTAATGGGGCCACTTGGCTATCTGGGCCTAGTCTGGGCTGATACAGTTAAGCAGATCAGCCACGCGCTGATTATGATTGCTCTCATTAGCTGGCAAGTTGGGATGCACAAAGAAGGGCTGGGTAAGGGTATCTTATGGATCGGGCTAGCGGGTTTGGGGGCTGGCGTCCTGGCGTGGGGAGTGGCGCAGGGATTTGACGAGTTGCTTGCCGCAGGGTTGGCCCATGATGTGGCGCTATTGCTCGTAGCAGGGGGCAGTGCATTGGCATGTTATGTGCTGATTCTGCGTTGGGCGCGACTGCCTGAGTTGGTGACGATTGGCGCTTGGCTACGCCAGCGGCTGGGGCGCTGAGGGCTAACTAGGCATTGTCTAGACATGGGGTTTGATCTACGGTGAAGTGGGGCGTATAATAATCGCTTGGGTCTACAAGAGAAGTCTCAAGAAGTAAAGCTCTTCTTTGGATGCGTTACGACCCAATTAGATTTTCGATAGGTACTGAGTAGAGGAAATGAACTATGGCGAATGCACGACGGCGCACACAGCGCACTACCACCCGCAACCGTTCCACGTCACTGCGTCCTGCAGGAACGGGCACTCTAGCAACCGCGCCGCAAGTTAGTGAGCAAGAGCGGATTTCCAGAGCAATGGACTGGCAGGGCGAATATGAATACATCAAGAAAGACCTGCGCCAACTGATGCTCGTTTCGACCATTCTCTTTGTGCTGCTCTTTGCAATTGGTTTCTTTATCTAGGCAAAACCGCGCTGCATCGTTGGGCATTGTTGATCTGGGGAATTGTTGTCAGCGGCGGCTATAGAGCAGTGGTCGCGGGGCAATGGGCAGCAGCGTGGGTGGTGCAGTGAGCAGTTGTACCGCCACATGCAAGAACCAACAGAGCCAGAAATTTCGTGTGTAAAAGAAGAGGATGCTGGTTGTTGTGAGTGCAACCACTTGAATTAAAAGTGGGTAAACGCCGGGGCGTAACAGCAAGAGTTCGATCAAGACGACTACTGCCGCACACCAAATCGCCCAGTAGCCTGGCAACTCTGGCGGATTTGGAAGTGTCTGAATTGCTTCCCAGATTCCCCCTCGTAAAAAATTCCAGTGAAATTGCTCGATACCGCACCAGAGCAGGGTACTGCTAATGGTGTTCCAGCCCAAACGCAAGCCCTTGCTGGGCTGAAGCGTATTCGTTGTGGGGGCATCTAAATCGGTGATAGCCCGCGCTAGAGCGAGCAACATAATCACGGCAAAGATTAGCCCCACACCTAGCCCCAACCCTGCCAGCCAGTCATGACTCGCTAACCCCAGAAGCCGGGGTGATAATCCACCCACAAGCAGGCCAAGATAGGGGATCAGCAACCAGTGGAAAAACCAAGCAGTTCCGCGCCAGCGCGGGGGAATGTATACTTGGACTGAGATGAGCAGCGTCGTGGTTAGGATGCCCACGACCAGCCAAAAGCCTGGGGCATAGGGGCTAAATTGGGCACTGAGCCAGGTTGTTAACATGGTCAGATTTTAACAGAATCTTTCCCTGTGGCAAGAATCGGATCTATGGCAAGTTCAAGCCATCTGGCGGGAATCACCTATGAGTACCCGGACTCTTTTGTTGTTGATCATCGTTTTGATCATGTTAGCTGTCTACCGCCCGCGCGGCGTTTGGCGTGAGTTCATGCGTCTGTGGGGCCAGCGTGACTATATTCTCAAAGTTGTAGTAGCCGTAGTGGCGATTTATCTGCTCTATGGCCTCTATAGCATGTATGAACGCGGTATGTTGAGTTGGGAGTGGTATCAATAATGACTCAGAGCATTGACAAGACGGTGAGCCAAAGCACTGGTGAATCTTTGCATGACATGGCTCTCAGCGAGCTACCCCTGGCGCAGATCCGTACTGCACGTCGCCAGTTAGGGACGCGTGTTGTAGAGACACCTGTCTGGCGTTGGCAAGATCGCGATCTGGCTGCCATCATGGGGGAGGAAACCCAGGTATTATTGAAGCTGGAACTCTTTCAGCATACAGGCACTTTTAAGCCACGTGGTGCGTTGACGGTAATGTTAGCGCTAGAGCCAGCGGCATTGGCACGCGGTGTTACGGCAGTCAGTGCAGGCAACCATGCGATTGCCGTCGCCTATGCTGCCCGCCTGTTGGGTACGACCGCCAAGGTGGTCATGCCCAAGAATGCCAATCCTTTGCGCGTGGCGCGCTGTAACGAGTATGGGGCCGAGGTCGTCTTGGTGGACGATGTGACTGCTGCCTTTGCTCGTGTGGAGGAGATACAGGCCACAGAAGGCCGCACCTTTATCCATCCCTTTGAAGGGCCTTTGACAGCTGCTGGTACTGGTACCGTCGGTTTGGAATTTGCCGAACAAGCGGGAGAACTGGATGCGGTGATCATCCCCGTGGGCGGTGGAGGCTTGATTGCGGGGATGGCTGCTGCTTTTAAGCAGTTACAACCCAATTGTCAAGTGATCGGTGTGGAGCCAACAGGCGCAGACACGATGATTCGCAGCATGGCGAGTGGCACGCCCCAGCGCATTGACAAGGTACGCACGATTGCCGATAGTTTGGGCGCACCCTATGCTGCTCCCTATAGTTTGGGGCTGTGTCGTCGCTATGTTGATGAGATTGTCTTGCTTGAGGATGACGATTTCCGTCGCGGCATGGCGCTACTTTTCCGCAGCATGAAACTTGCTGTGGAACCTGCGGGCGCAGCGGCAACGGCAGGTCTCTGCGGCCCCCTGCGTGAGCGGCTGCGCGGCAAGCGAGTAGGAGTGTTGGTCTGTGGCAGCAATATTGATCTGGCGACTTTTCAGCACGAGGCTGCGGTGGGGGATACGTTGCTGAGGGATTGGTTGGTCTAAGTTCTGTCATTCCGCGCCCTCTTAATGTGATCGAAACAAAGCGGCCTTCCCATATGGGAAGGCCGTGCTTTTGGAGCCGTTGACCGGACTTGAACCGGTGACCTGCGCATTACGAGGGCGCTGCTCTACCGACTGAGCTACAACGGCAGAACGAGTTCAACGAGCATCTAGTATATCCACACAGGCGGAATTAAGCAAGTTTTACCTGTTATCAACCCGCCTGGGAGTCCAGCCATGAACAGCCCCAGACCTATTCCAGGCGGGCATGACGGTCCATGCTAGTTCTTCACGCGCGTGACATAGGCACCATCGCGTGTGTCTACGCGGATGATGTCCCCTTCGGTCACGAACATCGGTACTTGCATCTTTAACCCTGTCTCCAACTCAACCTGCTTGGTCGGCGCGTTGGCTGTATCACCAGCCACGGCAGCCTCGGCCCAAACGACACGCAGATCGACAGTAGTGGGCAAGCTGACGTTGAGGGGTTCGTCTTCATAGGTTTCGAGGTTCACAACCATATTGTCGGTCAGATATTCCACTACACCCTCAAGCGCTTCAGGTCGAAGCATGACCTGCTCAAAGGTTGTGGTATCCATGAAATGGTAGAACTCGCCATCGGTGTATTGAAACTGCACATCGCGCTGTTCTAGTCGCACATCCTTGACACGCGCGCCGTTGTTATAGGTCTTTTCGACCGTGGAGCCAGTGCGGACGTTGCGTACCTTGAGGCGAATGGTCGCACCACCGCGTGCAACCTTAATGTGTTGATAATCCAGCACGCGCCAGAGCTGATTGTCTTCTTCGTAGATATTGCCCTTGCGCAGAGTTTGTACTTCAGCCATATGATTTTATCCTAAGGATTCCTCTAAAATTCATAATATTTTACGCGACCAAACATTCCCATTATAAGTGCGGCATGGAAATGTGTCAAAGCAGCGGGGTTTTTCCTGACTTTTGTTCTTTACTAGAGGAATTTACTGCACGTACTTTATTGGGTAAACTTTTATTGGGTAAATTGGCTAAGGGCAAGGCGCAGGCGTTCTTCCACACCCTGAGCCTCTTTGGGGAGTTTTTGCACAGCACGTTGGGCTTCGACCACACTATAGCCCAGGCTTGTCAGTGCATCAATCACTTCGCTATCTACATCGGTAGCATAGGCAAAGGATTGGAGACCACTTGGTTGTTTCACCTTGTCGCGCAGTTCGAGGACAATCTTCTCTGCCGTGCGTTTGCCCACACCAGGCACGCGTGCAATCATCGCGGGTTCCTCGGAAGCGATTGCGGTGCGTAACATCTCGGGATTGAGGACACCCAGGATTGCCAGTGCCACTTTGGGGCCAACACCGCTTACCCCCAAGAGCAGTTCAAACATTTCTAGCTCTTCTACCTCGGCAAAGCCAAAGAGATTTAGGGCATCCTCACGTACTTGTAGATAGGTATGAAGCATGAGCACGTCATCTGTGCTGGCTGATAACGCAGCAGGTTCGGGGACAAATACCTTGTAGCCCACGCCCCCAACATCAATGACCAAATAATCTTTGCCCCGTGCCATGACGGTACCGCGCACCATGCGGATCATCTGCATCACACCTTGCTCGCCAGAATGATAAGCGCCAGAGTTAAACGTTGCTACTACTCTTTAGCTACTACTTTTCAGCTATTACTCTTCAGCTACTACTCTTCAGAAGAGTGGCTTACAAACTTATAGCCTACCGTGTGAACGGTTACGATAAGCTTGGGAACTGAGGGATCTTCCTCGATCTTGCTACGCAAACGACGAATGGCAACCTCGACCAAGTTGGTTCCGCCCACCAACTCATAGCCCCATACCTGGGAAAAGAGTTCCTCTTTGCTAATCGGGCGATCCGGGCGGTGCATGAGATAGCGCAGAAGCCGGAACTCGATGGGGGTAAGGTGGACCTCTTTGTCGCGTGCTGTTACTGTTTGGGTACGCTCATAGAGGATGACGCCATTGAGGTTGAACTGGTCACTTAATGGGCGCGCCTCAATCCAGCGGATGCGCCGGAGAATGGCCTCGATCCGCCCTTGTACCTCGCGCAGGCTAAAGGGCTTTGTGATGTAGTCATCTGCACCCAAACTAAAGCCCTGCACAATGTCTTCTGTACGGTTGAGGGCAGTAAGCATGACGACCGGCACATCGGAAAATTTGCGTATGCTGCGACAAACGTCGAATCCGTTCATGTCTGGGAGCAGAATATCAAGCAAGACTAGCTCGATCGGTTCATGACGGATCATATGAAGTGCTTCGCTGCCAGTCCGTGCCAAGCTTACTTGGTGTCCGACTCGTTCCAAGGAAAGCTTTAGCATCTTCTGAATCGCACGTTCGTCTTCAACTACCAAGATATGTACATTCGTACGAACTGGTTGGGGGGAGTATTGGGCCGTCTGAGTCATATGCGCTATCCCGGTTTAGGGCTGCGTGAAACTAGAATATTGATAGATCGTGAGAGAAAATTGATCATAAGCACCCGTGCTCAACTGTACGAATCCAATCCTGCTTCTGCATCGGCAAGACGGCGATGATAGTGTAAAGCTTGGAGGTGACAGACTGCAATCGCCACACCGTCAGCCGCGTCATCCGGTCGTGGTATCTCAGGCAGATCGAGGATGCGTTGAACCATTTCTTGCACCTGGCGTTTGTCTGCATTGCCGTATCCAGCAATCGCCTGTTTTACTTCCGCAGGGGTATATTCAGCAACATCGATTTGGTCGAGTGCTGCCGTTAGCAAAACAATTCCTCTGGCCTGACCGACAGTGATAGCGGTGGTAACGTTGCGGCCAAAAAAGAGCTTTTCAACAGCTAGCGTCTGGGGATGAAATTCAGCGACGAGTCTGCGCAAGTCATTGAAAAGCTCTCGTAAACGTAAGTGCATTGGCGTACGTGGCGGCGTACGAATTACGCCACATGCCAGCAAGACAAAATCTCCTGATTGCGTTAGCCCAACCACCCCGTACCCTGTCGTGCCTGTCCCCGGGTCAATCCCGATTGTGATATGACCGTATCCTGAAACTGACTCGACTGGGCGCGGGCGTGTTTTCGCTGGCATATCTGTGTACTAGGCAAACTGCTCGACAAGCTCATCGGTCATCTCTAGATTGTGATAGACGTTGCTAACGTCATCCAACTCCTCCAAAGCTTCGATGAGATTGAGGACCGCACTCGCCTGCTCCACTTCTAGGCTGATCGTCGTGTTGGGCTTGAGTACCAACTGCGATTCATCCGCAGTAAAGCCAGCTTCGCTGAGTGCCTGGGCGACTTGGGCCAACTCATTGCGCTCGGTGTAGACCTCCACCACATCATCGCTCGTCTGCACATCCACCGCACCTGCTTCTAACGCCACCATAAAAAGTTCATCGGCGTCGATCTTCTTTGGCTCTTCGTCTGCATCGAAGAGATTAAAGGCGAGATAGCCATTTTCAGTGAACTGCCATGCCACCGAGTTTGGCTCACCCAAGCTGCCATTGGCGCGGGTAAAGCAACGGCGTACCTCCGAGATGGTACGATTGCGGTTGTCGGTGAGACATTCGACGATGATGGCAATGCCATGCGGCCCATAGCCCTCATAGGTCACTTCTTCAATCTCGGCAGCATCTTTTTCCAGCCCCGCACCGCGTCGAATGGCGCGATCGATATTATCCTTGGGCATATTCTCGGCGCGGGCACGTTCCACCGCCAGCCGCAGGGTAAAGTTTGACGCTGGGTCTGCTCCACTGCGCGCCGCGATTTGAATTTCACGCGCCAAGCGCGTAAAGATCTTGCCGCGGGCCGCGTCGATTGCACCCTTCTTACGTTTGATGGTTGACCATTTAGAATGACCCGACATATTTCCCTTCCTTTACGTAACAGTCAGCCAGCTATCGCTTATTATGACATAATCAGATGCACATGCCAACCGTTCGTTATGAACATTACAGTCTCTTCATAATTTCGTTGTAATTTCGCTCTGCGTAGCTTGTATAACGCTTTGCTTGATAATACTTGCTAATAATTTAATCACGTAACAATTTGATGGCACTTTGATCATGCCGTACCCAAATTATCGTGCCCACTAACTAGGCAGCGTAATCAAATGGGCCATGTTATAAGCTATCCGATACAGATGATCTATGTGCAGATCATCTAAACAGCATGGACTACGATGAGGTAGTGACCATAGCCGAAGATAGTACCTCTGTCTGGGTATTTGCTTCCGCTTCGCGGCGTGACGCAAACTCTTGCGCCGCTTTGACCAACCCCAAAAACAATGGATGGGGACGGTTAGGACGGCTCTTGAATTCAGGATGAAATTGGCTGCCAACCATATACGGGTGATCCGCCAATTCAGAAATTTCCACCAGCCGCCCATCGGGTGACAAACCACTAAAGATCATGCCGTTCGCTTCCAACTCGGCGCGATAGTGGTTGTTGAACTCGAAGCGGTGGCGGTGACGCTCATGAATGATGTTGCCATGCCCTAGTGTCTGATAAGCCTCAGCCGCATGGGTTCCCGGTTTAAGGTGGCATGGATAAATGCCCAAGCGCATGGTGCCGCCCATATCGGCAATGTCGCGCTGGTCCGGCATCAGATCAATGATTGGATACTTGGTACTGATGTCAAACTCGGTGCTATTAGGGCTATCGCTCTTGAAGATATGACGAGCCAGTTCGATGCACATGACTTGCATCCCCAAGCAAAGTCCCAGGTAGGGCACTTTGTGTTCGCGCGCATAGCGAGCCGCCACAATTTTGCCTTCGATACCACGATAGCCAAAGCCGCCTGGCACGACAATGCCATCGACAGTTTCAAGCCGGTGAAGATTGCGCCCCTTCTCCAGGTCTTCAGAGTTGATCCACTCGATCTCCACTTGATGATCCATGGCAAGCCCAGCGTGCATCAAGGATTCTTTGACACTGAGATAGGCATCTTCCAATTCTACATATTTACCGACTAAGCCAATGCGCAAGATGGGCTTCTGTTGGCGTATATCTTCTACAAAATGTCGCCAGTCGGCTAAGCCCTCTTCCGGGTCGCGGCTAACCGAGAGTCGTAGCTGCTGTACAAGCCAGTCACCCAACCCCGCTTCTTCAAGACTGACCGGCACTTCATAGATGCTGTCGCTGGTGACGAGTGGAACGACTGCTTCTTGCTCCACATCACAGAAGAGAGCAATCTTGCTACAGACATCTTCATCAACCGGGTGGTCACTACGCAGGACAATGACATCCGGTTGTATACCAATCCCGCGCAATTCGCGCACGCTGTGTTGCGTGGGTTTGGTCTTAAGTTCCTTGCTTGCGTTGAGATAGGGCAGCCAGGTTACGTGGACATAGAGTGTGTTGCGGCGACCTACATCCTTCCGCATCTGCCGTATGGCTTCCAGAAAAGGGAGACCTTCGATGTCACCGACCGTACCGCCAATCTCTACCAAAACTATATCGGCATTGGTGCTACGCGCCACCAGTCCGATGCGCCGCTTGATCTCGTTGGTGACATGGGGAATCACTTGGATCGTACCGCCCAGATAATCGCCCCGACGCTCTTGGTTGAGCACATAATTGTAGATTTGCCCGCTGGTGACATTGCTCAATCGGCTTGTATTTTCGTCTACAAACCGTTCGTAATGGCCCAGATCCAGATCAGTCTCCGCACCATCCTCGGTGACAAAGACCTCGCCATGTTGATAGGGGGACATCGTTCCGGGATCAACATTCAAATAAGGGTCGAGCTTCATGGTCGCGACACTAATGCCGCGTGCCTTGAGAATTCGTCCAATCGACGCCACAGTGACTCCCTTGCCTAAACCAGAGAGCACACCGCCAGTGACAAATATATATTTACTGCTATTATCTAACTGCTCGGCCATTGCCTTCCTCCCTCACATACACGACCAATATTGAGTGAGTATACCATGTCAAGAACAAATTTTCACATGACAGTGCCCCTGGATGCAAAGTGAATTCTACTTTCCTTAGGCCGCTAGAGGCAAGGGAGTCGTAAGCAGGGCTACTTCGTTCAAGTAGCGGGCATGATGTATCATAAAACTCAAAACTCGACCCAAGCAGTCAATGACAGGAAATCGAAATGATGGATGATCCCGTTTTGGCGCGTCTGGTAGAAAGATTCGCACAAGCTGAAGCTTGTTGGTTTAGTTCGACACGACCCGATGGACGTGCCCATCTCGCACCAATCTGGCATGTGTGGCACGAGGGACGTGTCTATATGGTGACTCAAGCCAAGTCTGTACGCGCGCATAATATCGCCCAACAATCCTGGGTGAGTCTAGCGCTGCCCGACCCCATCAATGTGGCGATTATAGAGGGCACAGCACGCCCGGCACCAGAACAGGCGGACGCACTGCAACCCTTGTTCAAAGCCAAATATGATTGGGACTATAACACGGATCATGAGTACCGTCTGATCATTGAGGTTACGCCGCGCAAGATCATGGCGTGGGGTGAAGAGGGTGAAGGACGCTGGCATTTTGACGCTGATGGTGTGCACCAGAAAGAAAGCAACCCTGTATGAACGCAGAAACAAAGGCCCCTTATCCGGTCGATTTGCAGCTTCACAGCACTGCATCGGATGGTACAGAGACACCGACTGCGCTTGTGCAACATTGTGCAGCGCGCGGGCTGCGCGTGATGGCCCTGACAGACCATGATTCGGTTCTGGGCGTAGAGGAAGCTCTAAATGCAGGCCGCGCCGAGGGTATTTGGGTGGTTCCTGCCATTGAGTTTAGCACGCGCCCTGAGTTGGAACGAGATTACGCGGATATCAATATCCTCGGCTATGGCATTGATCCCCATCATCCGGAGCTAACCAGGGTATTGCAACAGGTGATTGACAGTCGCATTG
>CAMPHP010000058.1 GCA_946885925.1 uncultured Litorilinea sp. | reverse complement strand
CTCCACAGGAGCGTAAGTAAACATACTTGTCTAGGAAACCTTCCTAGAAGCTACCCAAAGGGTACCCGGCTTCCAGGAAGGTTTTTCTTGCCACTTTCCTCAAGTTTCCTGCTCTACGGGGACAAATCCACATTGGCAGGACCATCAATGACGCGGCCATAGGCATCAAAGCGCGAACCATGACAGGGGCAGTCCCAGCTTTTCTCTTCCGAGTTCCACGCCACAATACAGCCCAAATGTGTACAAACGGCTGAATGTTCGTGCAAGTTGCCTGCCTCGTCGCGATAGGCGGCGATCTTGCTCAAACCGCTTCGTACCACAGCCCCCTCACCTGGCTTAATTTCGTCAACGCTCTTCACCTCCCCGCCCGTTAGGTAGTCCGTGTATTGCGCCGCAACATTGACATTCTCGCGTACCAACTCACGAAGGGCAGATGCTTTACCCATGCGGCGCGATGGATCGTAGAGTGTCGTCCAGGGGTTTTTGCGTCCCACGATCAAGTCGGTAATGAGCATCCCGGCGATGGTAGAATGGGTCATACCCATGCCCGAATCGCCCGTCGCAATGTAAACATAGGGTTCTTCGCCCGGATTAGGGCCGATCAGCCCTAGCCCGTCGGCTGGCTCTTGTACCTGACCAGACCAACGATACTCTGTGCCTCCCATCATCGGGAAACGCTCGCGCGACCATGCTACAAGCCGTGCATATCGCGCAGCGGCATCATCCGCTTGTCCAGTCTTATGATCTTCGCCACCAACGATCAGAATCTCGTAGTCGGCTTCTGCGCCATCAGCTTGTGCAGGGGCCTTTTGTAAACGGACATAATGATAAGGATCACCAGTGTCCCAATAGAGCGCCTTGGTGACACTGCCACGCGGCACACGCGCGGCGATGACATAGGTGCGATAGGCAGCTTGCCGCATATGAATCGCGAAGAGGTCGGCCCAAACGTTATTAATGGGCGAATTGGTCGCTACTACTACATGATCCGCTGTGACCGATACACCAGTTTCTGTATTAACACGCGCAGGCGGGCCTTTTTCAATTAGATCGAAGGCGCGCGTACCGCAATAGATGCGCCCACCATCGCGCCTGATCGCACGCACCAACCCGTTAAGATATTTTGTAATATGGAACTGTCCTTGCCTGGGGAAAAGGAGCGCAGGCCCCGTATCAAAGTTCGCCAGCGGCGCACGTTCAACTCGTCTAACATCCTGGAAGCCCGCGCGGTGGGCGGCTTCAAGCTCATCGTCCAGCGTAGAGATATGATCGCCTTCAACCAGAAACAGATAGCCATCTAGTCGCTCAAAGTCGCAATCAATCTTTTCGCCCTGAACAATCCGCTCGATCAGGTCAACGGCTGACGTATGGCTTGCATAGGCCAACTTAGCACCTTCTGACCCATGAATCCGCTCGATTTCAGAGTAGCGGTCATCAATCTCGTTGGAGAGATGCGCCGTTGTGCGCCCCGACTCGCCACCGCCAATGAGGCCATCCTCTAGCACAACCACAGATCTGCCCTCTCGCGCCAGCAGATAGGCAGTTGTCAACCCGGCAATGCCTGCGCCGATTACACAAACATCGGACCTCACATTCTCGGCGAGCGGCGCGAAGAAGGGTACCTCAACATCCATCCAAATCGATATGCTTTGACCAGAATCGCTATGCATTATCATTCCCTTAGGCGCGCTACCCTATGATATTTGGTGGATAGCATTTTGCCAGAATAAGTGCTATCCACCATTGGATTGCCCAACAAGATAGGGCATGACCTAGGAGTATAGCTTCTCTGTACATAGAATTTATGGATAGTTATACAGATAGCGTGTCTACTTGCAGGTATAAAAACAACTAATTTTTCTCACTGAGGGAGGAGAACGGTAAGCAACTTACACTTATGAGGATGTCTATGGGGCAAGATATTGTATGAGGGAAAAAGTCGTATGGGCGTACTATAAAGAATGTATATCTATAAGCATCTGTGATCGTATATAATGTTGAAATAATATTGAAATAATGTTGGACATAGAAGTAACGTGGATTATAGAAGCGTGAGTTGATCCGTGCTTTGCTGCAACTTTGGGAGCATACATAGAATCAACCGGCCCAGCTCTTATGCCCTTCCTACAACATGCTCTCGAAAACCTACCCTATAACACGCAGAAAATGGGAACTTGTTAGACAGACTTATGGATGACCGACGGATTGAACAGAAGGAATTGGGCACACCGCGTGCCATTTCTACAACCATACTTGAAGAGATTCTAATTACGAGTGAATTGGAACGGCGTGCGCCCAGACCACCCGATTACGCAGCAGAAAATCGAGCTTTGGTAGCACTAGCAGAAAGCATGGCAAAGAACCCAGAGCATCTGCCCCAACAACTCACTGACCTTGCAGTTGAATTATGCAGAGCCGGGGCTGCAGGCATTAGTTTGCTACAACAGGATGTTGATGGTGAGTTTTTTCACTGGATTGCTTTGTCAGGTACCTTTGCAACACACGTTGGCGACCGCACGCCACGCCATATGAGTCATTGTGGAATCACAATTGACCGCAACGCACCCCAGCTCTTTTTCCATCCGTCGCGCCTCTTTACCTACTTTGATGAAGTGGAAACACCCATTATCGAAAGTTTGGTCCTTCCGATTGAACTCAATGGCAAAGCCGCGGGGGCAATTTGGATTGTTGGACACAATGCTAACCAGCAGTTTGATGCCGAAGATGTACGGCTCATGACCAGCCTTGCCCGCTTTAGTGGGGCAGCGCTACAAGTCACCTTGGCACTGGATACGGCGAAAGCAGCCAATCGCACGCTGCAAGATAGGATCCATGAACGCAAGCGCGCAGAGGAGGCATTGCTCCAGAGTGAGGCAGCTTTGCGTGAGTTAAATGCTACTTTAGAGCGACGTGTGCAGGAGCGAACAGAGGAATTAGAGCGTAGCAATCGCGAGCTTGATCAGTTTGCCTATGTTGCTTCCCACGATCTAAAGGCTCCATTGCGGGCGATCAATCAATTGGCCTCGTGGATTGCCCAGGATACAGATGACCTGCTACCAGCGACCGCGCAAGAATATCTGGAGAAGTTACAAGGGCGCATTTATCGCTTGGAAACATTGCTTGATGACCTGTTGGCCTACTCACGCGCAGGTCGCCAACGCCATCTTCCGGAACTAACAGATACAGCCGAGTTGGTGAATAGTGTCGTAGACCTGCTATCCCCATCCGTCGACTTTACCGTGCAAATTGCTGATTCCATGCCCGTCATTATGACCGAGCGTATTCCACTGGAAACAGTCTTGCGTAATCTCATCGGCAACGCCATCAAGCATCATCATGCGCCAGAAGATGGGTTTGTGGAAATCAGTGCCCAAGATCGAGGGGGATACATAGAGTTTACTGTCAAGGACAACGGCCCTGGCATCGAAGATAGATTCCACGGGCGGATTTTTGAGATGTTCCAGACCCTCCGCCCGCGCGATCAAGTTGAGGGAAGTGGGATCGGCTTGTCCGTGGTAAAAAAGATCTTGGAAAGTCGTGGTGGAACCATCTCCGTTGAGTCCAGCCCCGGAGAAGGTTCCATCTTCCGTTTTACTTGGCAAAAAGCAACCGCACTCGAAGAGACTGCGGACTAATTCCTCTGCCGGTACGCTTCAGTACGCGCTACTCTTCAGTGCGAAGCGTGCCGATAATGACCATAACGGCAAAGCCGATGACCCCGGCAATGCTCGCCAGCACGCCCACAGCAGTCAGTCGTGTAAGCCACGCTGGCGGGCCACTCTCCTCTCGTCCAGCCAATTCAATTGGTGACTGATCCGGCACAGGACGGTTGCTGACCGCGGGTTGGCCCGCGCGATCAGAGCTGGGTGCCACGAGATCGTTAAAACGACAGGCCATAATGGAGACATTGTCCACATACATCGCCGTGCGCCCTTCTATCCCATCATTGTTCACCGCGATGATCAAGCGAATGGTCTGCCCTGCTTGCATGGTCAGATCATAGTCCTCCGCTAACCATGTGCGCTCGTCGGACTGAGTGCCCAATGCACGTCCGGCAAACTGGCCCGATAGCACATTGTAAATATCCACATACTGGAGATCACCTGGCCCTGGCACTGGCTCATAGAGCGGAAAATAACGGAAGCTCAAGATAATACTTGTGGCATCCGCGGGCAGCGCGATCATTTGGTCAATGGCGCTGATGCTGGCTACGTTCGCCCCCCCGACAATCCCCAGCCGCATGGATTGGCGGCTGCGATTGAAAGCCAATTCGGTGGTATAGCTCGGTGGAGATGTGCCATCCAGAAGTGTCCAGCCCGTGTTATTCACCTCAAAATCACCATTGTTGACCAATTCCGTACATTCGCTCACCGGAACGGCTGAGGGGATGGGCGTATTAATGGGCTGATTCAACGGAGCCAGCGAAACGCTGACACCTCCCGTATCTGTTATGCCATTGGTGCCGGTCATGTCACCTGTATTCGTCATCGTTGCGGTAGGCGTCGTCGTCTCTGTCGGCGTAGGCGTAAAGGTCGGTGTAAAGGTCGGCGTCGGCGTAAAGGTCGGCGTGGGTGTCTCCGTCTCCGGCGTCTCTGTTTTCCACGGCCCACCTGGCCCATGCGGGCGTCCCATGCCTGGCTTACCCCTATCGGGATAGCCCCCCATTGGCGGCCCACCCCAGCCCGGATCGCCTCCTGGCATTGGTTGACCGGGCATTGGCTGACCCGGCATAGCTCCACCGCTAGGACAGACTTCTAGCGCCACTGCGTCCAGGAAGATCAGCGACCGCCCGCCGCCGCCATCATTATAGAGGTTGAAATAGACTGAAAAGGTCTGACCAACAAACTCCGTCAAGTCAATCGAAACGGGCTGCCAGCCATTATCATTCCGACGTGACCTGTGCAAAACTTTGAGTGTTTCGCCACTGGGTGAGAGCAAGATCACATCTAAGCGATCCTGTGATGCGCTGGGATTTGGGTTCTGTCCTTCCTCGCTATAGGCCCATTGCCACCAGCGCAGGGTGATTGTCGCGGCGTTGGGTGGAATCATGACTTGTTGGCGAATGGAGGAATAGCTTTCCACCACGCTCGTCTCTGGCGGAATCCCCAATTGCACAGAGCGGATGCCACTCTTCTTTTGTGCGCCTGTATACTTACCCGGTACAGGGCTTACCCCAAAGATCCAACCTGAGTCATACTCAAAGTCGCCGTTGACCAAAATATCCGGACAGCTACTTCCCGTCGGCTGCGCCGATGGCTGGCCCGTTGGCGAGGGGCGCGTCCCGGTCATCGTCGGTGTAATGGTGGGCGTGATAGTTACCTCGGGAGGTGGCCCCAACAAGACCCAAGGACCTTCAGCAGCACTGGAATAACGCCAACGACCATCTGGCCCAATCGAGAAAACATCGGTACGGCTGTCCCGATTAAAATCCCCAAAACGCAGATCGCTCAAGGGCAGCGGGTCAGAGGCTCCGTTGACCCAATTGCCCAGACCAGCGCGCAGATAGCGCCACTGACCATTGGCATCGCGCGTAAAAATATCCGTGCGACCATCCCCATCAAAGTCGCCAAAGCGCAGCAAGGTTAGCGGGATATTTTCAACGTCGAGTGGAACCCAAGGTGCGCGGGCTTGATCCGAATAGCGCCCGCGCCCTGTCACAGGGTCAATACTAAAAACATCGGTATAGCCATCGCCATTAAAGTCGCCAAATGCGAGTTCGGTCAGCGGCAGTGGATCGCTGGCGAGTGGAATCCAATCACCCAGCCCGCGGCTGCGGAAGCGCCATTGCCCGCTATTCTCCCGGCTAAAGACATCGGTGATGCCGTCACCGTCGAAATCGCCAAAGCGCAGTTCAGTGATTGGCAGATTATCCAGCGCCAATTCCTGCCAAGTGCTGCGTCCTCCATCAGACCAGCGCCAGCGCCCGTTGGGGTCTACACTAAAGACATCGGTGCGCCCATCGCCGTTAAAATCGCCAAAGCGTAAGTCACTCAGAGGCAACGAATCCTTCGCCAGGTTCTGCCACGGCTCCAGACCGCGCGGCGAATATTGCCACTGTCCCGAATTGATGCGGAAGACATCGGTATAGCCATCGGCGTCAAAGTCGCCAAATTCCAGGGTGGCAATACTGGTTGTAGGCGGAGGGGGCGTGGCCGGGGTTGGCATTGAAGTTGGCGTCAAGTTCTGCCATGCTCCCGTACCCCCAGAGGAATAGCGCGGCTGGCCCCCAGGCCCGACATTAAAGACATCGGTCTTATTGTCACCGTTAAAATCGCCAAAGCGCAGTTCGCTAAAGGCAACCGCGGGATCGCTGCCTAGAGGAGCCCAGGGATCCACTCCCCGGCGCGAGTAGCGCCACTGCCCACTCGTCTCGCGGTTAAAGACATCGGAAATGCCATCTCCATCAAAATCACCCAGTGCCATTTCGCTGATGGGGACTGTGGCATCCATCGCCAGATTGACCCAGTTGCTAGCCCCCCCCGAAGAATAACGCCATTGACCATCAGCACGACGGTTAAAGACATCAATTTTGTCGTCGTTATCAAAAAAGCCAAAGCGCAGTTCAGCCAGAGGCGTTGTATCCATCGCTAGATTCTGATATGCACCAGCACCACCTGGGGAATAGCGCCATTGTCCACTGCTCGTATTGATGCTAAAGACATCGGTCTTGCCATCCCCATCAAAATCGCCAAAGCGTAGTTCGCTTACGGGGGTAGTATCGGTGGAAAGATTCGTCCAGGGTTGGGTGCCGCCGCGGCTGTACTGCCACTGGTTGCCACTGACGCGAAAGACATCGGTTTTCGCGTCCCCATCAAAGTCACCAAAACGAAGCTCACTTTGGGCCGTAGAGTCAGTAGCTAGGTTCTGCCAGGGGCCGTTGCCACCCGCTGAATACTGCCACTGGCTTCCCGATATGCGAAAGAGATCAGTTTTGCCATCGCCATCAAAGTCGCCCAACTGGTAGCCACCCAAGGGCGGGTCATTACTCCAGACGACCTCTACATTTTGCCGTCCAGCGGCTTGCACAGGCGCAAACAAGATAAATATCAACGCCAACGTCAAGAAGCGCAGCAGTTTCGGAGCGTTTTGGCGCAAGCGCCACAACCATCTATTCAAGTAGACAATTCGCGGGCTGCTCCCTGGATTGACCATGGGGTGCGTGCCTCCTCAGATAATCTTCACATGATATGTAGTGAGAACGCCAAGCGCGTCACAATCACTACACTGGACGGTTCTAACCCTGGGGCGGGCACTAGCGCTCTATGTCACCAACCTATCACCGTTCATGCCTGGTACATTCACAGCACATTTTCGGTGCAGTCCGGGTGATAGGGACACAAAGACCGACGCAGCAACGACTTACTCGGCAGCGACGGAAGAAGACCCAACCCTTGGTATGATATAATACGCACTGTCAGAGTACAACCGCTTCC
Organism: uncultured Litorilinea sp.; assembly: GCA_946885925.1. Next base: position 2,873 of record CAMPHP010000058.1, on the reverse strand, counting down.
GTAAAGCGGCCTATTCGCCAACCTACCGCCATGCGCACAGCGGTAGCCGGTATAGCGATGGAGAAGGTAATCTAGGGTTTTTCGTATAATCAACTTGCTTGATGCTACCAATTCCCTAAAGTTCACGCCTACCGTCGTATAGTCATCGGTGCGTATACTCCACCTCAACAGTGATGACGTGTTAGACCGCGAAAAAGTAATTGTCGCTTTAGAAGAAAAGCGCTCCCAATTTGAAGGTTATGCGGGTGATCTGCGTCGCCAACGCGATGCGGTACGAACGCGACTTGCGACCATCCAAGAATATGACTCTTTTGCACTAGATCACTATTTGATAACCACAGGAGAGGGTTCGCCTGGTGCGCTGCCAACGCCTGAGTGGGATCAAGCAAACAATTTGTGCATGCCCTTTGGGCAAAAGTGGGCGAGTCATCAGGATGCGCGTGCATGGGCGCTAGAGGTTCTAACTGGACGCCCGGTAGCCGCTGTGGATGGCAGCCAGATTGTGCCGAGTAAAGATTACAATCTGCCGGTGGGGGCAGTGCAGGTGGGATGGTTTATCAATCCCCATGAAGCAGGCACGCCCTATATCAAGGATGTAAGCTTCCAGGTGTTTGGGCCTGCCGAGTTGGCGGAGGATGAAGAAAGCGAAGGCGATGATCGCGCCCTGCCCAACTGGCGTGTGAACCAAGAGCGTTTCGTGCGCGAATGTGAGCAACTCTGTACGATCATGGCGAGCTACGCCGATGCGCCCCAACGAGCCAAACCACTTTGCTTTTTTGATGGCTCTTTGATCATAAGCTTCGTAGGGCCAATGCGTACAGAACAAGCAGCACCCTATATAGCAGCCGTAAACAAGTTGCTCAATTGTTCGGCGCAATCCAGGGTTCCTCTGGTGGCATTTGTGGATCGCTCCTATAGTCGTGATTTTGTAAAGCTAGTCGATCTTGTCTCTGGCAAACGCGGCGCGGGCGAACTCACACTCAGTGATGCGGCGCTCTTTGAGCCACTATTACCAAATTGGGGAGATCGTTCGCCCCTCTTCTACTGTGCACGCGCAGATAAATTGAGCCAAGCAAATCGTGTTCCTTTTTATACGGATGTGGCCTTTACCTATGTGCGCCTGACGCGCGATCGCGTTCCAGCACGGGTGGAGATGCCCCGTTGGATCGTGGAGGAAGAATTGGCGGAAGAGATTCTTGATCTGGTGCGCGCCGAATGTGTAGTGGGCACGGGCTATCCCTATGCCGCAGAAACTGCCGATGCATTGGCAGTCATCAGCCATGCCGACCGCCAACGTTTTTATAACCTCTTCGAGCAATTTGCGCTTAAGTCGGGGTTAGAGTTAGTGCAAGCACGCAAAGCAGCCAGCAAGGTCGCACGCCGTTAAGCACAAGATTATAGGCACAAAATCACAGGGGCCATGCCATAGATCGCGATTGGACGCGACCGATCTCGTCATTCTGTGTTATGGTTTATAGAAAGTCGCTGTTCTCAGTACTGTTGAGTTCGTATGCCTTGTGTCCCCAACGGGCGCTCGGCTGACCCGCTCAAGGTAGTTGTAGTACAGCGCAGGCTTAACGTTGGGTTGAGTCTTTTTCAAAGCAAGCGGATTCTCGATGGCGAATTTTTCTGAACCAATGGCAGTGTTGCCGGAGCGTCCTACGGACGCGGAGGCTGACGAATCGACGCAGGTCACTGTCCACAGGACGCACGCTGAAACACTTGCCCCATCTGCATGGGATCTGGATACCAAGCGCGTTGTCATTATCATCCTCCTGGTTGTGGGGCTGGGGACGGTTTGGGCCATCCGCTCGTTTATCCCCATGCTGGTTATTGCGGGTGTTATCGCCTATTTCCTCAGCCCGATAGTGGACTTGGCCGAACGCGTCCGCGTTCCGCGTGCCATTAGCACTTTGCTGCTCTATATGTTGCTCCTGGTGGGTATTATATTGACACCAGTGTTGCTCGTTCCTGTGTTGCTGTCCCAGCTTGCATCGCTCAATTTTGACGTGCCCACAACGGCCTTTCGTCTCTTTGGCTGGGTGGGCGAAATGGTCAACAATCTCCCTGACACAGCAGAGATCTTTGGCTTTACAGTACCGCTCTCCGGTGTAACAGCTCAAATCGAAGAAAACATCCAAAATTTCGCCTTTATTCCCACGCTGGCGGAAATTTTGAGCTATATCCAACAGTTGATCAGCACAGCGACCAATGTGGTGAGCAGCACAGCCGCCATTGGGTTTAGCGTGGTGGGTAGCATTGTCCAGGTGATTGTGACCTTTCTTTTGGTCTTTTTTCTTAGCCTCTACATGACCAAAGATTCCCCCAGCATCCGCCGCTATATTGAGGGACTCTTTCCGCGCAACTATCAATCCGAATGGATCGATCTATTGCGGCGCATGGGGTATATCTGGCAAAGCTTCTTTCGTGGGCAGTTGATCCTCTGTCTACTCATTGGCTTGACCACATGGATTGCGCTAGAGTTGGCGGGAATGCCGGGTGCGCTGCTGCTGGGAATTCTGGCAGGTACGATGGAAATCATTCCTACGCTCGGCCCCACCTTGTCCATGATTCCCGCGGTTATCATCGCCCTTATTCAGGGCAGTACAGTGTTGAATGAGTATGGCGTCAACAATTTTGGCTTTGCCATGATCACTGTCGCTATCTACTTCATCATTCAACAACTGGAAAATTATATCTTGGTGCCACGCATCATTGGACATGGGGTCAACTTGCACCCGATCGTTGTCTTGTGTGGCGTTGCCATTGGATTTAACCTCTTTGGCATCCTGGGGGCGCTCTTTGCAGCACCAGTCCTCGCCAGTCTTCGTGTGCTAGGAGCCTATATCCACGCCAAATTGCTGGACTACCCC
>CAMPHP010000057.1 GCA_946885925.1 uncultured Litorilinea sp. | reverse complement strand
TGATAAGCTATCCCCCAGCGAACCACAACCGAATCTGTGCGAATGGTGTCCTTCCTCACAACTCACTTGCCTCTTAAGCATATCACGGAGTTGGGCTAACTTTTTTCTGACAACATACAACTTATAACGATACCCCTAACCCTTCTTAATGAGTCTTCGCATTTCCGTTCACCTTCGCGTTTCTGTCTGTATATCCAATCACACCAGGAGAAAAAGCTATGTCCGCCCAGCAGTCCAGTTCGCGCATTTCTCGCCGCAGGTTTCTAGCGCTCACCGGCATGACAGCAGCAATGGGTGCTCTTGCTGCCTGTACCGCGCCCGTTGCTCCCGCTGCGGCACCTTCGACCGGCACAGCTAGCGCACCCGTCGAGGGAAGCCTACCTTTTGCTGACAGAACCTTTTCCATCTTTGCAGCCAACCACCATACAGATAATGTGAAAGCCTTGTGGGTTCCTCTTTTTGAGGAAAAGACAGGCGCGACCGTGGAGTGGATTGAAATCGGCGGTGGGGATGCCGATGCCAAATTGGCAGTCTTTGCCGCCTCCCAGGACAGCACAGCGGATGTTACGTACTCCTGGGAAACCTTCACCGCCAAATATGGTCGCACACTCTATGAAGACCTGACCGATCAGATAGATAGTGACTTGCTCAGCGGTTTAGCTCCCGCGGCTGTCAAGGCACTCTCCTTTTTGGATGGCATTTATGGTGTGCCCTTTGATAGCAACCAAGCTATCTTTATGATGAACAATGACATCTATGCAGAGGCAGGACTCGACCCTGCCGCCCCACCCGAGAACTGGGACCAATTCCTAGAGTTTAGTGAAAAGACCACGACCGATGGGAGGTTTGCTACGCTCTTCACGATGGGCGATGGCAACTCTAGCTTTGTGACCTTTATCAACCTGTACAACTCCACAGGCGGGCAGCTACTTAGCGACGATCTCACCAAACTCCAACTCAATACCGAAGAAGGTCTGCTAGCGATGACCGCGATCTACGATGCCTTTGTAACCCGCGCCATCGCTGACCCGGCGGGCATTACCATCGCTAGTTCAATTGAACAAGGCAAGGTCTTCCGCGCCGGTAACATGGCTCACTACTTCGCCTTTCCCAACCATTTCACCCTCGCCAACGACCCTGAACAATCTGAGGTGGTCGGCAAAGTGACCACAAGCATCGCTCCGGGACTCAAACTCCGCAGTGGTTCGGTCAATGCTTTTGAGGGATATTCGCTCAACCGTTACTCTAACAACAAAGACCTGGGATTAGCCTGGCTTGAGCACATTATCTCGCCAGAGGTCCAGAAACTTGTCGCGCTCAACTGGGGTCGCCCGCCCGCACTCTTGTCTACCTTTGATGATGCCGAAGTAGCCGAAAAGGCACCGCAATTTGCCACGGTGCGCGAGCAAGGAGAATACCCGGCACCCCGCTATGGCTCTCCCTTCTACTTCGACTTGGGCACAGTCTTTAACGAGCACATGCTATCCCTGATCAATGACCAGATTACGCCGCAAGAGGCTATTGACCTGATTCAAGCCGAAGGCCAGCAATTCATCGACGATTATTGGGCCAAGGCTGCCTAACGCCACTCTGTCACCTTGCAAGAGTCTCCCTGCCTCTGTCACTCCGTAGGAGTCTCTCTGTCACTCCGTAGGAGTCTCTCTGCCGCTACGATCACAGAGAGATCCCGGAGAGACATCTACGGATGACAAGGCAGGCGGCATCGCATACGCGCGTCGCAACTTGAGCGCTCCGAATACCTTATCTTGGGCCTGAGATATGAACAGAACGCTTTCCACTCCCGCGCCAGTCCGTTCGCCGAGCTTCTGGCAGCGCTTTCATCGTATGGATGAGGTCAAATTTGGGTTGATCTTGCTGTCGCCCACTGCCCTTATTCTGTTGGTCTTTCTGGGCATACCCATCGTCTATGCAATCGTAATGAGCTTCCAGCAGATCGAACTGACGATCTCGCCAGATCGCTCATGGGTAGGGCTTGAGAACTACGCCGAACTGTTGCAAGACCGCGTGGTTCACGAATCGATTACCCGCACGCTCTACTTCGCCTTTATCACGATTGTTCTAAGCGTACTAATGGCGCTCGGTCTGGCTCTCATTCTGAATGAACCATTTAAGGGGCGCAAACCAGTGCGTGTACTGGTGATGCTGCCTTGGGCAGTTGCCCCCGTCGTGGCGGGTGTTCTCTGGCGCTATATCTTTCACAGCAACTATGGGCTTGCCAATGCCTTGCTCTACCAACTCGGCATCATCGAAAATTACATTGTCTGGCTAGACAAGAGCACGCTTGCCATAACCATCGCCAGTGTGGCGACGACCTGGAAGACCGTTCCTTTCCTGGCGTTAATCATGCTTGCCACCTTACAAGGTATCCCAGAGGCATTGTACCGGGCAGCGCGCATGGATGGGGCTGGGCTTTGGTCCCGTTTTCGCTTTGTCACCCTGCCCCACCTACGCAACACCCTGGTCTTTGCCGTTGTCATGCAAACCATCGTCTCGCTACAGACTTTTGATTTGATCTTTACGCTGACCAGAGGTGGGCCTGGGCAAGGCACTGTGGTCTTGAGCTATCTAGTCTTTGTCAACGCCTTCGAGCGTCTGAGCTTGGGCCGAGCCTCAGCCATGGCAATCTTGCTCGCCATCTTTATCATTGTCCTGGGTAGCCTCTCCTTCCTCTCTACCTTGACCCGCCAAAACCGCAGCGAAAAAACGTAAGGGCTATCCCATGCAAAGGTATCGATTCGGTTGGTTGCGTCCCACCTTTCTCTATTCGGCAATCCTACTTTTTTTGTTTTGGACACTGGCTCCGGTGCTCTGGATTGCCATGATGAGCATCCAGCCCGAAATCAACTATGTCTCAGTCCCACCGCGCCTAAGCTTGGGCGATATAAGCCTGCGCTGGTATGGTGATATGCTAGCCCAACCCGATTTTCTCAATGCCTTGCGCTCCAGCACCATCGTAGCGGGTGTCACTACGGTTGTCTGTCTCTACTTTGGCGCACTAGCAGCCTATCCCCTGGCGCGCCTAAACATTCCCAACAAGAATCTCTTTCTGGTGTTCAGCGTGGTCTCGCGCATGATGCCAGCGATGGTCTTGATCATTCCTATGTTCCTTCTGCTGCGTAATCTGCGGCTCCTCGACCGCTATTTGGGGCTGGTCATTGTCTACTCTTCCTTCCTGCTTCCCTATGTCATCTGGATGCTCAAAAATTTCTTCGAACAGGTGCCGCCAGCCCTGGAATCTGCGGCGCGCATGGATGGCTGCTCGCGGCTTGGCTCACTCTTCCGCATCATGATTCCTGTCACCGCTCCCGGCATTGTGGCAACAGCCATCTTCGCCTTCATCGGTGCCTGGAACGAGTTTCTATTTGGGCTAATCCTCTCCACCAACCGCGCCGTGCCTGCCACTGTGCGCCTCTCGTCGTTGGTCAGCACCACCTTTCACTCGGACAACTCCCTGGTAGCGGCGGCAGGCATGTTGACCTTGATCCCGCCAGTTCTACTCGTCTTTATCCTCAATCGTTTCATCATTCGCGGTCTAGTAGAAGGTGTTAAGTTCTAAGCGTTTGCTCTGTTTGAAAAATCATTGAGCACAAAAAGCAATCAAGAGACGCCATGAAGAGAGGCATATCTGCATGAGTCGAGTTGAACTGCGAGGGCTATCCAAATCATTTGGGCCTGTGCACGCGGTCAAACAGATATCACTAGAGATCCCAGATCACGCCTTTGTAACGCTGCTTGGCCCTTCAGGGTGTGGCAAAACGACCACGCTCAATTTGATCGCAGGGCTAGAGAAAGTCACAGGCGGTGATATTTTTCTGGACAAAGAGCGTATTACGGACTGGGCACCCCATGAACGGGGTATGGCAATGGTCTTTCAAAACTATGCCCTCTACCCGCACATGAATGTCTATGGCAACATGGCCTTTGGTCTCAAGCTAATGAAGCATCCCAAAGCAGAGATTGACCAACGTGTGCGCCATGTCGCCAAGCTGCTGGAATTAGACCACCTTCTCGAACGGCGCATCTCCCAGCTATCGGGTGGACAGCAACAGCGTGTTGCCCTGGGGCGCGCAATGGTCAAACAGCCGAAGGTTTTCCTCTTTGACGAACCTCTTTCCAATCTCGACGCAGCCTTGCGTACGCGCATGAGGATCGAAATCAAAAAGCTGCACCAGCAACTCAAAACCACCTCCATCTTTGTGACCCACGACCAGGAGGAGGCAATGATGCTGTCCGACTTCATTGCGGTCATGCGCGATGGCAATGTCGTGCAATATGGCACGGCCCAGGAGATCTATCGCCAGCCACAACACCTCTACGTAGCGACTTTTATTGGCAAGCCAGCCATGAGTATCTTGAGAGGGACGCTGCATATCGAGCCGGATATGATGACCTTTGTCGCGCCCGATTTGCGCCTGCAATGGCCCCTCTCTACTGTCCAGGGTACGCCACAGGAAACACCCACATTGCTGGGCATCCGCGCGGAAGATGTCACATTGACAGCGCCGAACGACGCACTACCACCTAACGCCTTTGCTGGCACGGTGGCGCTCTTGGAGCCGTTGGGTTCTGATACTTATGTCGAGGTCATTCACGGCAACAATTCAGTGACAGCCCGTGTCGAGCCAGATCGCCCGCTTCATGTGGGCGATCCAGTGGTGGTGAATATCCCGCATGAAAAGCTACATCTCTTCCACACTGAATCAGAACAGCGGCTCAATCCATACACCACAGTCACATTGGGGGGCACACGGGGCTAGTAACCATGAAGATCACAGCGGTAAAGACCTTTCTGTTGGAATACCGCGTGGCGCGGGCTTTTGGCCCCTCCACCGCGATGTACCCTAATCGCACAACCTTGCTGGTCAAAATTGACACCGACGAGGGGCTGGTTGGCTGGGGAGAGACCGCACCGATTGGCGCAGTCCAGGCAATGATCGAACGTCATTTGGGGCCATCGTTGATTGGCAAAGACCCCCTCACACACCGGCGTCTATGGCGACAGCTATGGGGGCCAAATTTTGGTGAGCCGCTGGCAGTGGCGGCGCTAGACCTTGCCTTGCATGATCTATGGGGCAAGGCGTTGGGATTGCCCCTCACGGATCTCTATGGCGGGCGGCTGCGCGACCGCGTGACAGCCTATGCCTCCGCCATGAATTATCAAGAAGGATTGGAGCCAGAGCAGCACTATCCGGAGGAAGCGGCATGTCTGGTGGAGCAGGGATACAGCGCGCTCAAGATGCGTCTGGGCGGGTTACCCATTGCACGCGATATAGCAGCAGCCAGTGCCGTGCGCGAAGTGGTCGGCCCTTCCGTCCGGCTGATGGCGGATGGCAACGGGGCCTATTCTCTCTCGACCGCCATCCAAGTAGGGCGTGAATTGGAGAAACTGGGCTTCTACTGGTTTGAGGAGCCGATACCCCAACCCAACTATGCAGGCTATGAGGTACTGACCGATAAGCTGGACATCGCCATCGCCGCGGGGGAAGCGCTTGGCTCGCGTGAAGCATTCAAAAATGTCATCGAACGCCGCGCCATGGACATTGTGCAGCCTGATGTCAGCTTGTGTGGCGGTTTTGGCGAATGTCTTTTTATTGCGGAGTTCGCCCGCCTATGGGCAATGCCCTGTATGCCTCATTGCTGGGGAGGAGCGGTGATCGTCGCTGCCACCTTGCACTTGCTGGCACTGCTGCCTGATGCCTCCTGGGCGCGCACGACCGAGCCACCCATGTTGGAGCTAGACACCGCAGAGAATCCCTTCCGAGATGAACTAGCTGGTTTCCGCCCGCAAGTAGATGCAGATGGCACTATCGCAGTACCAACCGGCCCAGGTCTCGGCATCGAGATCGACGAAGCCCTGGTGCAGCGCTATGCCATTGGCTAGGTAACCCAAAACTGATTACAAGCACATAACCGCGCAGAAAAGGAAAGCCAAGATGGGACAGCAACAAAATGGTAAGCCCAAAGTACTTGTTACAGGAGCCAGCGGCCTGATCGGGGGGTTGGTTGTCCGCAACCTAAGTGACAAATACACCTTCAGCGGCCTCAACCGCCGGCCTGTGGAAGGTATTCCATCGACACAAGCCGATATTGCTGATGCCGAAGCGATCAAACCTGCCTTTGAAGGGATTGATATGGTCGTGCATTTGTCGGCGGAGACCAAAGATCTCTCCAACTGGGACAAGATCATGTCCAACTCAATCGTCGGCACACTCAATGTCTTTCGGGCAGCGCAGGAGGCAGGCGTAAAACGCATTGTCTTTGGCAGCACAGGCGGCACCATGTGCGGTCATGAGCGGGATGAGTCCCTCCCCTATGGCAAGCTGGCGGCAGGACGCTATGACGAAGTAGGCGACTCCTGGCCCCTCATGAGCCATGAAGACCTACCTCGCCCTGATGCGCCCTATTCCATCGCCAAGCTCTTTGGTGAACACACCGCACGTTGGTTTACGGATGTCCATGACATTTCCATTCTCTGTATCCGCCTGGGTGCAGTGCTGGACACAGATAGACCCAAGTTACTCCGCCACTTTCCAGGCTTCCTCTCCCAAGCTGATTGTGTGCAGATCGTTGACAAGAGCCTCTCTGCGCCCATGTCACTCAAGTATGCTGTTTATGATGCGATTTCCGAGAACAAATACCGCTGGCGCGATACCTCCTTTGCCAAGAACGTGTTGGGCTGGCAGCCAACCGGCACGGCAGACCTCTATAACCCGGACGACTATCGCTAGAGTACGCCTCTGACAAACCCACCACCCACGAGGGGAAAGTCACACGATGGACGAACTACGCATTGGTCTACTCGGCTCCGGCTATATGGGCCGCACCTATGCCGAGTGCATGACCAAGTACAACAAACGCACGCGACTGGTCACAATCTCCGGAGGGCGGCGCGCACCGGCGCTGGTTGCTGATTACGCTAGTTATGGGGTTGACTACACGCCAACCTATGAGGAAATGTTAGCTCGACCTGACGTAGACGCTGTCTTAATCGCCACACCCCACAGCCTGCACCGCGACCAAGTGGTGCAGGCAGCGCAACATGGCAAGCATGTGCTCGTGGAAAAGCCTATGTCCACCTCGGTAGCCGATTGCACGACGATGATCGATGCCTGTCGCGCCGCTGGAGTTGTGCTAGAAGTGATCCAGACATTGCGCTTCCGCGGGACGTTGGTGCGCGCCAAACAGTTAATCGAGCAAGGGCGCATTGGCAACATCTGGATGATTCGCGGTCAGACCCTACGCCAAGACTATATTGTGGACACGACATCGTGGGCGGCGCTACCTGAAAATGGAGGCGCAGTTCTAGACATGGGTGTACACAATTTCGACATCATGCGTTTTCTAACCGGAGCCAACGTGCAACGGGTCTTTAGCCATGTCACCACCTATGGCACAAACGAAGCACCAGGCATGAGCGCCATGACCCAACTCATCTTTGACAATGGCGTCTCGGCCCAGCAGTGGACATCGTTTGAATTCCACGCCAAGCACATGACCCACAGCCAGCATCTTTACGTGGTCAGTGGCGAGAAGGGGGTGTTGGACATTGACGGCTATGGCAAGCTCTACCTCTGCACACCCGAAGGCCAGGAGCTAATCTGGGAGCAGCCGCCGATTGACTTTGTCAACCGGCCAATGGAGCCAACTCGCCTGGAAGCCTTCTACACCCAAATCCAAGCATTCGTGGATGATATTCTCGATGGCCGTCCACCCACAGTGAGCGGTGAAGATGGCCGCGCTGCCGTCGCCGTCGTAGAAGCCGCCCTGCAATCCGCCCGCACAGGTCAAGCCGTGGAGTTGGGGCAAAGCTAGCAACTTATGTTAACTACAAAACAGCCTCACAAGCGTGGAGCTTGCGAGGCTGTTCTTTTCTCTATGACGCCGTTTTCTGCGGAATCCTTAGCGAGGGATGAAGACCGTGCGTGCTGCCCGCCAGACGAGGTGGAATTGGGAAAAGGGTTCCCAATTATCGTTCTCAATGTCATACCAGCAGCGTGCATGGTAGGTGGCATCATAGGCTACAAGCGCATCGCCATCCTGCTCCAACGAAAGCGTGGGGGTCAAGCCATCCCAGATTCCGCCATCGCAGTGAGGTGGATGGGCCACATTCCAGGCTGCTTGCAGATCATTTCCGGATTCCACCACCGTATGCGTCCAGTGACCATCCGCCGACTCGCAATTGCTGTCACACGAGCTATAGCCCAAGCCGCCACCGTTATAGACCACATAGGCAATGCGAGGCTGCCCATTTGCATCCAACTCCAAGTCAGGCCCTTGACCATTGCCATAACCTAGCCCTAGCTCTTGACCCTGCCAGTTCGCTACGCTGGTACAGTCACTATTGCACCACCCGTAGACAAGCCGCTCGCCCTTGCCCTCCAGCATGGCCCCTTGGAAGAAGGCGACGCGAGGACGATCCTGCCCATCAAGCGCTATATCGTAGGAGACCTTGACCCCACTGCCTCGCTCAAAGAGTCCAAAACTCTGCCAGCTCGCAGTATCGCCACAGCCGGTTTCACACGTGATGTAGTACAAGAATGGCTCATCCTGCATCGAAGTACCATCGGCCAATATATGGGGCTGGCCTGTGCTGTCAAAGGTCAGCGATGGATAGTAGAACTTCTCCGAACGGTATGGCCCCTGGTTGCCGTTGTCCTTGCTAATGCGTACTTCAGACCAGTTGGCTGCATCCGAACAATTTTGCTCACAGAACGCATAGAAAGTGCCCAAATGATCCGGTTCGACCCAAGTATCACGGTCGCTGTAGACAAAGGCCGGATGCCCCTGAGGATTCAGCGCAAAATAACGCTGGGGCAATGTATCGTCGCTGATCTCAACAATCGACATACCCCGGTTGTAGGTGATACCTATGACCCGCCACTGCGCCGGATCCGTGCAGCTTTGATCACACTCCGCATAGAAGAAGTTCTGGCCGTTCGATTCGGAAGCAGTGCGATAGAGAACACGCGGCTGGCCTGCGGGCGTGAGTTCCAGTTGGATTTCATTCACAATATCGCCCAGATTCACACCATGCCAATTCGCAGTGTTATCACAATCAGCAGCGCAGTAAAGATAGACCGCATTGGTCGGCGCATTGTCACCAGCCGCCTGATAATAGAGGTAGGCCAAGTGCTTGCCACCCTGGGCATCAGTCACAATGTCGGCGCTGGCAGTCCTGAATTGCATATCCGCAAAAAATGCCCACTCCTCTACAGGCGGAGGTGGGGGAGGTGGATTGTCACCCCCGTTGTTCCCACCGTCACCAGTATCAATCTTGTCACTGTTCGCAAGGGGCAGCCAGAGAGAATTGGGTGCATCTTCGCTTGCTTGTGCGCTCTTGTATGGCACAAAAAGAACAAGTCCAAGGCACACGATTACACTTAGATAGAGACTTAGATAGAGACCTAGATAGAGTATTTTTCGAACCGATAATGAGCGGAACATGGTTTCTCCCTTCAAATGAGCCTTACGCATAAGAAAAGTAGGGATTTGGTAATGCTGTGAATTTGGATTTTGGCTTTTGGTCATCTCAAAGCTCCAATCTCTCACCTGCGCCCAGACCTGTTACCCGTTATGGCGATATATCTCTTAAACTCATTTCAACATAGGGTTAGGTTGTCCAACAGCAACCAGGTGCTACAAAAACTGATACAAACAGTGGTACAAACAGATTACTCGGGTTGGGTTGAATAGATCTCAAAGTTCCAGAATCTCCCGTGCGCCCCACCTGCGCCGTTGGTTCATGAGATCCAGACGACAAGGGCGTACCTGCACAAGCAGATATTGGGTCGCGCGGCACAGGCAATGAGGGCTGAATGATATTTTCTGAAAAAAGTAGAGGGAAGGGTAAGCCCTAAGGTAAATGAATCCGCTTAAAGGCGTCTGGGCTGCGAAAGCCAAGCGCCGGATGGAGCCGGGGAGCCTGTGGATGACCCCTAGGAAGGTTTGTCTTAAGCAAGCTCAAATCGAGCCTCCTAATGACTTGTTGCAGCCAGAAAAGTTGTCAGAACACACACGATTATGTATAATAGGTCATTTGGGGACTCATGCATCTAATGGTGCAATGAGCAGGTTACAAGGAGAATTCATAATGGCATCTTTAAGCGACAATGCCGGAACTGTTAACATTAAAACCAACGAATCTCAAATGCAAGACCCTGAAGTTGAAACGGCTGTGAATGATCTTGCACCCGAACTGGCATCAAACCCGGTTTTCATCACCGTTGCAGATACCATTCGCCAACGCCGCACCGTGAAACAATTCTTGCCCCAGCCTGTTCCCCGCGCCTTGTTGCAAGA
>CAMPHP010000056.1 GCA_946885925.1 uncultured Litorilinea sp. | reverse complement strand
TCCGCGAAGCCATTTCTCCGCGAAGACATAAGGAGACAGTTCCATGCGCCAAACCACAACTATCGACTTGGGCGTTGGTCATCGCCCAGTCCACCGTCCACTCTATGTCCGTTTGCAGAGCCTTTTGGGGCGCGACTGGCATGTAGCCTATGTCTTTGTGCTGCCAACTCTCCTTCTCCTGGGAGGATTGATCGCCTACCCCTTTGTCAACGCTGTCTATCTAAGCTTCACCAACACCGTAACCCTCCAGACAGGTCCCTTTGTCGGCTTACGCAACTACCGCGTCCTCTGGCAAGACCCCTTCTTCCGCGGCGCTGTATGGAACACCATTGTCTATACAGTTTCCTCGGTCTTCTTGAAATTCTGGTTTGGATTGCTCGCAGCGCTCTTAATCCACCGGGCAACGCGTTTTTCGGGTCTATTAACAGGTGCCTTTCTCGTTCCCTGGATTGTACCATCCGTGGTCATTGCCCTCACCTGGAAGAGTTTGCTAGACCCTGTATACGGTGGCGTCAACCAGTTCCTTATCCAGACAGGTATGGTTGAAAAAGGCTACCCCTGGTTTGGTGCCACCCAGACCGCAATGGCCTCGTTAATTATGGTCAATGTCTGGCAAGGTATCCCCTTCTTTGCCATCAACCTGTTGGCAGGACTCAAAGCAATTGACAAAGAATACTATGAAGCAGCGACGATTGATGGTGCATCCGCCTGGCGCTGCTTCCGTCATATTACGCTCCCCGGTCTACGCTATGTGTTGATCGTCTGTGTGCTGCTCTCTACCATCTGGACCTTCAACAATTTTACAGAGATCTACCTTCTGACAGGAGGTGGGCCGGTCGGTGCTACGCGTGTCTACTCAATCCTTGCTTGGGAATATGCAATTCAGAGTTTGCGTATCGGTGTTGGCGTCGCTGCAGCCATTACGATGGCCCCGATCCTGGCGATCTTCATCTATTTCCTGGGCCGTTATATGTCGGCAGGCGGACGCGTTGAAGACGCGCCGAGCGACCTGGACAAGCCCAATCCTGTTGTGCAACTCTTTAGCGTCTTGGCATGGCCCTTCCGGATGTTGATCCAACTAATTCTCTGGCTGGTAGATGTGGTCAATGATATCGTTGAACTTGCCCTGGAGTGGATCGGCAATTCGCTCAAAATGGTCTTCGTGGGCAGCAGTGAGGCAGGAAAACGGCGCGGGCGGCGCGTCGGTAAATTCATCAGTGGCGTTTTGGGTGGGCTTATACTGCTTCTGCTCTTGGCCTTCGAGTTGATTCCCTTCTACTGGGTGATCATCACCGCCTTCAAGGACAACAGCCAGATTGTAGCCTTCGAGTCAGTCTTCTGGCCCAAACCGTGGACCATTGTCCAATTTGAGGCGCTACTAGGACCAACGCGTGCCTTTGCCCTCTGGTATCGCAATACGGCCGTGGTAGCTTTTGTTAGCACCATTGTCTCGGTGATTGTAGCGGCGCTAGGAGCCTATGGCCTCACACGTTTACGCTGGCGTGGAGCCAACTTCTTTGCCAGCACCGTGCTCGTCGCCTATCTCATGCCACCGGTCTTGATGTTTATCCCCATCTACCAAATCTTCTCGGCGCTGCGACTGACCAACAATCTCTATGGTTTGATGGTCGCCTATCCAACCTTTGCGCTGCCCTTTGCCACCTGGCTGCTCATGGGCTACTACGCCTCGATCCCGCGCGAGATGGAAGAAGCGGCGCTCATTGATGGCTGTAACTATTTCCAAGCTTTCTGGCGAGTAGTATTGCCACTAGCCGCTCCGGCCCTCATGGCAGCGGCGCTCTTCTCGATTACCTTGGCCTGGAAAGAGTTCATCTTTGCTTTCGTCTTCCTCTCCAAGGAGAGTCTCTTGACCCTCTCCGTAGGTTTAGCGCAGATGATTATTGGCGATATCTTACCCTGGGGTGAACTGATGGCCGCGGCCTTGCTAATGGCAATCCCTGTAGTCACCATCTACGTCATGGGCAACCGGTTCATGGTCGCTGGGCTGACCGCAGGAGCTGTCAAGGGCTAAACCCGCTACTCTATGCACCAAAAAACGCAGAGACAGCACACAAGGACATGTGCGCTAGCCTCTGCGTTTTCGTGCCATGATTTTCGAGTCGTGATTTTCGAATCCTACGCTTGCCAGACGCGCTATGGTTTACTCGTCTCCAAAGCCAGGTGCTTCAGGAAGTGGATAACAGCCATCCACGAGGCGAATGGGTGAATTTTTGGGCAGCAGCCCACTCTCCATCATCAACGTATTGGGCAGAGCAGCCAATACATGCAGATGCACGCCACCCCCATGCGAGGCATAGGGAATATTAAACGCATCCGCCATCAGTCCAATTTCAAGACATTCGGTAAAACCACCTGCACGCCGCAAATCGGGCTGGACAATATCCACCGCGCGCCGCTCAAAGAGATCACGGAATTGGCGCTTGCCAAAATCGTTTTCTCCCGAAGCAATCGGAATATCCAATTTCTCCGCCAGATGCGCCAACCCTGCATGGTCATCGGCTCGCAGCGGCTCCTCAAACCAATAGCAACCTAAGTCCTGGTAGACTCTGCCCCGCGCCAGGGCTTCATGCACAGAGAAGACTTGGTTGGCATCCACCATCACCAGCGGCTCGTCACCAATTGCCGCGCGCACCGCACGAATGCGTGCTACATCCTCAGCCAATGTCGGTGCGCCTACCTTGATTTTTACGCCACGGAAGCCCTGCTCAATCGCCTGGGCACAAATCGCTTGTAGTTCAGGCAGCTCATAATTAAGCCAGCCCACCATCGCATAGGCAGGAACGCGCTCCCGCTGCGCGCCCAAGAGCCGCCACACGGGTTTGCCCAGCGCCTTGCCCAAGAGATCCCAGAGCGCAATATCAATGCCAGCAATGCCATTCAGTGCAAACCCAACTGTTCCATGATAATCTGTCAGCCGCCATAGATCCGCACGTATCCCGCGCACAAAATAAGGATCGCGCCCAACCACAGCAGGTGCCAATACTTCGTTAATCAACTGCGCCAACACGGCTGGCCCGCGGTCAATCCGGCCAAAATAGATACTGGCCTTTCCCTTAACCCCCTCATCACTCTCTATTTCGATTAAGGTATGGCCCACAGCGTCCAACGTCTGTAACGCATCGCGCATCGGACGCTCGCGCCGGGCCATGTGGGGCGTAGCGGTTACTGCTGTGACGATCATCTTCATCTCCATCCTGGTGGTTAGGGTGTGGGATCGAGGCAAGCGGATAGATGCATGGGCAAGTAGCCCGGCATCCTTCCAACAGTCTACCAGGCGCGCAGTTCAACGCCAAGCCGCTCTATCCATGCCCGTCATCTAGAAAAAGTACCAATACGCTTGTTCTCGCTGTCACTTTCATTTGTTCTAAGCACACCGATTGTATATAGTTGCTCCTGTATTGACCATCTTCTAGCCATGCCCAGCGCACGTAACCACGCCCTGACCTTGCTATACAAAGCTTGTGGGCTATACAAAGCTTGTGGGCGTCATGCTGGGTCAACTGCCACCTGGAGGAAACTATGGAATATCGCCGCATGGGCCGCTCTGGCCTGAAAGTATCAGAAATCTGCCTGGGCACAATGACCTTTGGTCATGGCACAGATCGGGGCGAAGCCGAGCGCATTGTTGACCGCGCCTTTGACGCTGGCGTCAACTTCTTTGACACAGCGAATGGCTATAGCAATGGGCAATCCGAAATTATGCTCGGTGAAATACTCAAGGGACGGCGGCAAGAAGCCATTATCGCCACCAAGGTCTTTAACCCGATGGGGCCAGGCCCCAATGACTCCGGCATGTCCAGGTCACATATCATGCGCGCCATCGAAGATAGCCTCTCCCGCCTGCAAACAGACTATGTAGACATTTATTACATTCACCATGTCGACACCCAAACTCCCCTAGAAGAGATGCTGCGTGCGTTTGATGATCTTGTGCACCAGGGCAAAGTGCGCTATATCGCGTGCAGCAACTACGAGGCATGGCGGCTTATGGAAGCTCTGTGGATTAGTGATACCAAGAATTTGGCGCGCTTTGAATGTTACCAACCACAATACAGTTTGGTCGTGCGCGACATCGAAGAAGAACTCATTCCTGTCTGCCAGCTCAAGGGACTTGGCGTCGTTGTATGGAGTCCGCTGGCAGGGGGATTCCTCACCGGCAAATATCAGCCTGGTCAAGACAAGGTGGCGGGCAGCCGCTCGGAAGAGGGATGGGCATTTCCAGAGCGTTACTTTGCCCCCAATGCGGATGAGACTCTAACCGTCTTATTGGATGTTGCCAAAGAACTCGGTCGCACTCCCGCCCAGGTCGCCACCCGCTGGGTGCTTGAACAGCCAGCCATCACCAGCGCCATCATTGGCGCACGTACCCTCGCCCAAGCAGATGACAATTTACGCGCGGGCGGCTGGCAACTCCCCCAGGAAGCTTTGACGAAACTCAATCAAGTATCCGCACTACGCGCACGCTATCCCAAGTCAATGGAAGCCAATATGCACGAACGGCGCAACAGTGCAATCAAAATGCCATCGCTACAGGTGTAATGACCATCATTCCGCGTCCTGGGAGCACCCGAACGCAGAATGACACATTCGTTACCGACTTCAAAGAATAACCTGCATTATACTGGCGCTTCACGATCCAATTCTATTCCGGTGCAATGTTGGTGGAACAATCAAAGTAGCCCTTCCGTCATAAGCGCAGTTGGGACTGCAAAAGATAGAACCCACTAATTCCAAGTCAACAAGTAGGCAATGTACGGAGAAGATAGGAAAGGATTTTTTCCAATGAGGAAGCAAGTATTGCAGTTTGTGGTGCCTGTTCTTAGCTCAGCCCTGATCCTGGGTAGTGTCGTTGTTGGTAGCGCCGCCGGTTGGTTGAGCGTTCCCGCAGTTCAGGCCCAAGAGCAACAGCCAGTTGCACAGGCCGCAACCGCATTTCCCGGTACGATTACCGTGGTCGGTGAGGGCAAGGTTACACTTGAGCCAGATATTGCTCGTGTCTCCATCGGTGTCGAAACGCTAAGAAACACGGTCAAAGAGGCAAGTGACGAGAACCGCGCTACGGTAGAGGCAGTCTTGGCGGCATTGACCGAACAGGGTATTGCCGAAGAGGATATTCAAACCTCTGGCTTTACTGTCTTTGCTGAACGCTTTGGTCCTGAAGGCCCCTTGGCTGAAGGCGATGTGCGCTACCGTGTCAGCAACAATGTGTCGGTTGTCATCCGCGAATTGGATGCAGTAGGCACCATTTTGGATGCAGCCATTGAGGCGGGTGCGAACAACATCTATGGCGTTGAGTTTGCCGTAGAAGACCCAGGTGAGTCTGAGTCCGAAGCACGCGCTGCTGCCATTGAGGATGCTCGCGCCAAGGCAGGAGAATTAGCGGAGTTGGCGGGCCTTTCCCTGGGCGAAGTAGTCAGCATCAGCGAGGTCATCGGTGCAGGTGGTGGTTACTATGCCGGTAACTTTGCCGAACAAGCTCGTGCCTTTGGCGGCGGCGGCACCCCCATCACCCCAGGCCAACTTGACCTAGTCATGCAACTCCAGGTCATCTTCGATGCGGCAACCGCCGAATAAGCATCGAGCCTTATCCACGAATACACTTTCCAACAAGAGGGGAACCAGCCTAGGCTGGTTCCCCTCTTCTATTCTTGATACGGATTTGCTACTCTCCAACAGGATTCTAGCCCGGAATCTCCTCTACAACCGTCTTGAGTTCTGCCACAAGATTGGTAAGAGTAAGCGGATCAAAGTCCTCGGCACTCAGCGTGTTGTCAATCATAGCAAGCAATTCCATGGCGCGCAGACACTGTGCAGCGGCTGCACTGCTGGCGCGACGGGTCTGAAGCTCGGCTGGGTCCGGGGCTCTGTGAGTCTCATCAAGCCCTTCTTCATACTCCTCTGCAGAACGAGTTGCGGTAATTTCTTGATTGGGTAAAGCTGGCTGCGGCGCGATTGGGGCGGGAGCAGTCTGTGCAGAGAGTGTTGTCGTCGGAATATCACCCTGGTTCTCTGTCACCGAAAAGGGAGTGCACAGGGTCGTAAGCTGCTGCCTGAGCGTGGCAGCTAGGGATCGCAATTCCGCAGGGTCAGCCCCCTGCTGCCCGGCCTCTTGCAAGGCGTCTAGCGTGTTGAAGGTTTGCGCTTTCACATCGTCAACTCCACCTGGTTCCGGAACTGGTGTTGTTATCGCCATACAACTCATAAAGGTCAATCCCACCAGTATGCTCAAACTAGTGACAGGTAGGATTCGAAGAAGTCGCATCTTTGCTCTCTCCTCTCTACCGCTTCCGGCAGAACGAGATCTTTTTGCTGCTCATTCGACTTTATCACAGATGTTTGAGCCATTCAACTATATTCAAATCAACTGTATTCAAACATCGAAGAGTGATCAAGTATCATGTAAAGATATACTCGCAAATATATAGATGCACCGCTTGTTATATCTGCAAGGGTGCAGCAAGCGATGCATCTAAACAGCAAACGAGTGGTCTTGGTTCAACCTAGCAAGGCGATACGCTCATCGCTCTTACTCTGTTCCGCCGAGCAGCGTCTCCAACTCACTGATCTTCTGGAGCAACAGTTCTATCTGGTCGCGAAGCTTCTCCACCTCAACCCGTAGTTCTGCCAGCGTTTGCTGTGGCTCAGAAGGTTCAGTTACCTCCGCTACCTCCTGGAAGTAGACAACGCGAGGGACCACATCGCGTGGGAGCGAGCCACCATTCAAAGTGTGGCCACTAGCTACCCAGACTTGTGGATTCTGACCGTGGAGGCTAATCGACAGGTAATCACCCCAACGCCCATCGGCTGGCCCGTTGTCACCATTATCGGTGGCAATGAGCCGCCAGGCATAGCCTGTATCGGTCTCGCTCAGCACGCCTACTGCATGACTCGGATTCACACCATTGAGCCCGCCGCCGCCATAGGCGACAGAAATGCCCAGTGTACCCGCACTGTTGGCAACGGCAGAAGGATAGGCAAAGGCATAGCTGTCACTCCAAATGTGCGGCTGCGCGGCAGGTGAACTGCCAGTACCATTTATGTCCACAATAGCGACACGCACATGGGGCTGCGAGAAGTTCTGATCCTGGGCCGCAGTCCAAGCAAATCCCACCTCCTGGCCTTGAATCCAAGCCCCACTCATGCGAAAGTCAGTACGCCGCAGCCACGCCGTGCCATCGGGACCCAACGAGTTCCGCGGATCATTGCTCCACCGATCAACCTGAATTCGCCTCAGGCTAATCTGGTCGCTGTCCTCCGGCCATGCATAAACCTCAATGCCTGTTCCAAACCTGGCAAAGTCGTGAGAGCCAAAATACATCACTTCTTGTGCGCCCTGGGTGAGCCGGAAGCTAAAAGATTCTTGAGAGTCAAAGTATTCGACGCTAACCGGCTCATCGGCGGCGATCTGGGCTAGCGGTAGACGCATGACAACCGCCCGTGCAAATCCATCATCCCCCGTGCTAGGCGTCCCCTCAGTAGTGAAAGAATTGGTGCTGATATAGAGGTGATCCCGGCTTAGAGCAAGGTCAGGATAGTCAAACCACTCGTTGTTCCAGCCGCCAACACTCTGTGGCGTAAAATCGTAATAGCTCCAGTTCTCGTTGGCGATGTCTGTGCCTTGGGCATAGGCCAGGCGGATCTTGTTGGAGCTACCATTCTGGATGTACTGGAGATACCAAAACATGATATCGGTGGATGGATCGTACAGCGCCACCTGATCGCAGCAGAAATCGTGCCCATCGGTCTCTGGGAAGGTCTGGGCTGGATTTAGAAAGCTAAAGGTTTGCCCGTCATCCTTCGAGATAGCAGCAAACCAGTTAGCTGTAATCAGCACCACCCCATCTCGAGAGGCTGCCACACTTGGTTCGAGGACTGTACTGGTGATGTCCCCGCTCTCCGTGTCGTTCAGACCCCGGTTCCTAACGATCACCACTGGGCTGTCGGCCCCAATCTCGCCAACCTGAAGCGGCAGCACAGTCGTAGCCGGTCCCTTGTCAATGGCCTGAGCCTCTAGATCCTCCTCCAATGGGGCTCTCGGTATGGGCGCATTGGCGAGATGATGGTCTCGAAGCATCGCCTGCCGGCTGTTCACTTCGAACTGGGGGTTCAGGGGAATCACGTTGCGCATCGCCCTTGGTATTGCTAGCCGCTGTGAAGCAATTAAGGTCGCTGCGGTCTTAGAGGTCAATGTCTCTGACTCCGCCAGCACTCCTGTATCTGTGGCAATTTCTGTACCGGTAACACCTGTGGTATCGGTAACACCCGTCGTGCCAGTGACATCCACCGTGCCAGTGACGCCCATCGTGTCAGTGACGCCCATCGTGTCAGTAATGCCCGTCGTATCGGTCACCATATCTGTGGCTGTCAGCACACCTGTTTCCTGAAGTTGGCTGCTTTCAAAGCCATCTGGAATACTACCGAGCGACGTCACAGCAGCGGGGCTAGGCTCGCTGAGATTTGCTGTAGCATATGTTCGTTCCACAAGTCCGAACGAAGTGAGCAACAGCGCCAGCGCGAGGAACAGAGCAATGGCCTTACCGAAAGATTTGATTGGCATTATTCGCTCCTTTACTTTGTTCGAGTACTTTGCGCGAGAGCAGAAAGCATTAGGTAGGGCTCGGCAAATCGGACGACCAATCGTTTGCTGGACTTGGCACACAGCCGCTTCTACAACCGCATTCTGGTTGCAGACGATGCGGCCATAGCGGCGAAACATCTAACCCAAACCAGACCACGAACTACCAAAGACAGCCGACTGTCGAATATCGCCAAATAGCATGAGGCCGAACGTGTTCACGAAGAGGAGAGAGAATGCAGCAGTCTGGGCAATACCAGAGATGAACCAGAGATGATGGTGGTCATCATCTTGACGCGAAAGTCTACGCTAGCGTAGCTTCTGCAACGTTCCAAGCAAGAATCCGGGAGTTAGGTTGTGTCGAAAAGGGATGTAGAGAACAGGACACTATTTGATTAGACACTATTTGATTAGACGTTATTGGATTAGAATAGAGCTTACCTCAATATGGTACTTTTGTATATAGGTAATTTAGTGCTCATGGCCCACCCAAGACCACGGCATCTACCAAACTGATCCACACGGTACTAATCAACATAGTACTATTCCACATGTTACCCATGAGAAGATCTATTCCCATGAATGAATACTGCGGGAGGAAGCATGCAGACAAAAACTCTCGGACGCACCGGGCTGCCCATCTCGATTGTAGGGATCGGGACTGCCTTTCTTGGCATGTCCAACCTGAACCCCCAGGCAAGCGGCTATGAGGAGTTAGTCGCGAACCTGGACGAAGAACTGGGCATTCAAACCATTCACGCTGGCATCGAAGCAGGCTGTACCCTCATCGACACCGCGGCGCTCTATGGCGGTGGACGAAGTGAAACGATCATCGGTCGCGCCCTGGCTGCGCGTCCCGACCTCGCCGCCAAAGTCACGGTCACCACCAAAGTCGGTCGTACCTTGCAAGGGTATGACTTTTCCTATGATGGCATCCTGCGTAGCATTGAGGCCAGCCAACGGCGTCTGGGACTTGACCGCTTTAAAGTCGTCTATATTCATGATGCAATGGGCGTGCCCTGGGAAACGATCATGGGCAAACAGGGTGCGCTAGCGGCGCTGCGTTCATTACAAGATCAAGGCATTGTAGAGTACATTGGCACAGCTGCCGATGACCCCAAGACCAATACACCCTATATTGAGAGTGGAGAATTTGATGCTGCCGTGGTGCCGCGTGCCTGGAGCCTGCTCAATCTGCTCGCCGCAGAGCGAATCTTACCGGCAGCGGTTAAACACAATGTGGGACTGGTGATTGCCACACCCTTGGAACGCGGTCTACTCGCGACCGGCCCCATCCCTGGAGCCTATTACTTTGACCGCAACTACAGCCAGGAATGTCAGGAGCATGTGGGCAAGATCCAAGCACTCTGCCAAGCCCATAACATTCCACTTGTTGCCGCCTCACTACAATGGTGCGTGCGCCATCCCCAAATCGCCGCCACCATACCCGGCGCGCGCTTTCCCCAGGAGGCTGTTGAAAATGCACAAGCAGCCATCTTCCCCATTCCCGAATCATTTTGGGCAGAACTCGATCCGCTCGTCGTCCATTGGGAGGAAGGTGTCCACCGCTAGGCATCACCCCATCGTTATCAAGCTCTTCCCGGCAGGAAAAAACTAGGGAGAACTACCGGGAAGAGCGATCATCCTCATCCAAATCGCGCGATGCTAAAGGGTGTTAAATCCACAAGGGGCGTTTGTCCCAACGCCATATCCGCCATCAATTTGCCGCTATAGGGGCCAAGTTGCAAGCCAGTCGGCCCGTGCCCGGTTGCCACCAACACACCATCAACCCCAGGCACTTGTCCCAAC
>CAMPHP010000055.1 GCA_946885925.1 uncultured Litorilinea sp. | reverse complement strand
TGGGGCCAGCGCCATGGCAACCACACATGACATAACGATTCGTGTCATCACCTCACTCCCTTCATCCCACTCGCTTCAGTTCCTATAGCCATTGTTATGATACTGAGATCCTGCAAGGCTCAGGGATAGTTGAATAACAGCAGGAATGAATAGGTTGTATCAAGAGACTGTCGTATTGAGGTACTTTAGAAAGACACCTCAGAAATAGTATCGTTCTTGGTTAATGGTGTCAATCACCTGAGCAACTCGCACTGTGGACTATATGCCCTTCAATGTATCTTGTACCCTATATCCTTTGATGTATATCCTTGGATGTGACTCGGCTACGTACCTATTTAGATAGCAAATTCAACGCGCGCTTATTAGCCTATTATAGGACTACTGTCCTTTCTGAAAACTGATTTCCCTTTTGAAAAAAAGAGATCAGAGTACGTTGTCCTTCAAGCCCAAGCTGCTAACGAGCCAGGGCTTGCAGCAGTCTAGTGAACTGAGTTCTTGGCAGGTGGCTTTTAGTAAGCCGAGAAAGCAGGCAATTTATGCTGAACAGAACGTATACTCTATCGGAGGCCCAGATCATTCGTCGTGCAGCGACTTCACTTGCTACGCGGGAGGATCTTGATCCATTGATGGAGCGAATCGGGGATGCTCGCTTTGTTCTATTGGGGGAGGCAACTCACGGTACTTCAGATTTCTATTTCTGGCGGGCACGTCTCACGCAACGGCTCATTCAAGAGAAGGGTTTCTCGTTTGTCGCGGTTGAAGGCGACTGGCCTAGTTGTTACACGGTCAATCGCTATGTCAAGGACTATGAGGGCGCGGGGGCTAGCGCCAGAGAAGTTTTGTATGACTTTGATCGATGGCCGACCTGGATGTGGGCAAACTGGGAAGTCGTGGCGCTTGTGGAGTGGCTGCGCCGTCACAATGACGATCTGAAATATCTGCCAACGCCGACCCCCCCGCCAAAAGTAGGCTTCTATGGATTGGATGTATATAGCCTGTGGGAGTCACTTGAGGAGATTATCCGCTATCTCAAGGAAAATTCACCCGAAGACTTGGAGGCTGCCCTGCGCGCATATAGTTGTTTTCAGCCCTATGGTGAGGACGTGCAAGCATATGCCTTTGCCACTCGCTTTGTACCCACTTCTTGTGAGAATGAGGTGCTCAACTTACTCAAGGAGATACGGAAGCGCGCACAAGCAGATACGCATGAGGGCGATCCAGAAGCGGCATTTAATGCGGAACAGAATGCCTTAGCAGCGGTTGGGGCGGAACGTTATTACCGCACGATGATCCGCGGGGATGTGGAGAGTTGGAATGTGCGCGACCGATATATGGTGGATACGTTGGAACGCTTGGTCGAGCATCATGGCAGCAGTTCCAAAGCGATTGTCTGGGCACATAATACGCATATTGGTGATGCGCGCGCCACGCCGATGGCAAGGGCCGGAATGGTGAATGTCGGGCAGCTGGTACGCGAGCGACGTGGTCACGAGGGTGTGGTACTGGTCGGTTTTGGCACCTACCGCGGAACTGTCATTGCTGCGCGCGAGTGGGGTGGGCCAATGGAAAAGATGCCGGTGTTTGAGGCACGCTCATCAAGTTGGGAGGGGAGATTCCACGACGCGCTGGTTGCTGATAGCCTGCTGATTCTCCCCGCTGGGGAAGAGGAAAGCACAACTGCTTCTGGCAACGATGTGGCGGAATCGGCCAGCAGGGAATTCTTCCGGCGGAACTATGGACACCGGGCAATTGGTGTGGTCTATGACCCGGACACAGACCGCCAAGGCGGCTATGTGCCTAGCTCTTTGTCACGCCGCTATGATTCGTTTGTCCACCTTGAGACGACCCATGCGCTGCACCCGTTGCATGTTGTTCCTGAAACCTACGAACCACCGGAAACTTATCCGTGGGGAGTGTAAGTGGGAAGATGCTGATGGTGAAGGGGTACGGGTTGTAGGTTTGTGCGGCTACAACTTGATTGATAAATGATGGCGCGAACAGCCCCCTCAAGGGGGCGTTATCTGCTTGCCGGAGTGCTTTAGCCTCCGGCTAGGCGCGCGTCTAGACCAACCTCCTCGCTCCTCGGTCTGGTGGATGGATCCGCCACCCAGGTCACGACGCCGCTTTCTGCCAATAACTCAAACCAACTCGCAACTTGGGCAGGTGTAAAGTCGCCTAGCTCTCCCGCTACCAGCAACGCAATCTGCCCTACTGTGCGTGTGCCGTTGGCATAGTTGAGCGCGGCAATCGCCTTATCATCCCAATCGGCTGCGTTGCTTCGCAGTCTGGCAAGTCGCTCTTTGCCATCTCTAGCAGTTTGAGCTACCTCTCCCATGTTAACGGGCCATGCTTCCATGCGTAGAGGAATGCGCTCATCCTCGCCGGTAATATCGAGAGCTAGCCATGCATCTAGGCTAGCTTTCGCTTGTGCCGCTTGAGCAGCAACGGTTGCGCGCTCGTCTTCGGGTAGCGCCGTGGCGACAGACTGTAATGCACCTTGTTCCATCAGTGCTTGTGTCGTTAACCGCAAGCGGTGGACGTCATCTGTTGTATGAACGCCGGGATCGCGCTGTTGAGCCAGCCGCGCCAGCCCGTGGGTCGCCTCTGCCTGAAGCAAGGCAAGCAGTTCTTGGGCCATCCCCTCGTCCAGCGCTGCCGTGACAAGTGCCATCGTCCCTGCTACGGCTCCGGTGCGCGCAAACTCGCCAGCATCGAGCTTTTCGGGCGTATCGAGGTCGGTGTGGTAATAGCGGTAGGGCCAATAGAAAAAGAAGACGCTGGGAATCGCAAAGCGGCTGTTGAGCAATGGGTCGTGGTCAGAGCCTTTGTCATAGGGGGCAAGGGCATAGAGCCAATCGCGCACAGGTTCGGGGCGAATGTGTGAGGTTGCACCGAGGCTGGTCTTTTCAAGTAGATAACTGCCCAGATGGTTGAGGAAGGATGGGCGGCTCCAGGGCGTCTGCACCAGGCGGCAATAGGCTCCGGTAAGCGCGGTGCTTGCGCCAACCATGTCCAGGTTGATACCGGCTACCACTTTATCCATGCGCTCGACATACCGATCCATGTAGGCCTGCGTTCCACTTACTTCAGGCAGCAATAGGAGACGCAGGGTGCGGCGCGGACGTGGTAGCTTGTTTGCGTGGATCAGCGCAGTGATGGTGCGGAATATCTCCATCCCCAGGGCAACACCACTGCCATTGTCGCATGCCCCCGGTTTGGGATGGCACAAATGGGCTAAGATCCAAACTTCTTCTTGCGCCAAATCGCTGCCCTGGATCGTCGCGTCCACGATAAGCAAATCGCCAGGTTGGTTCTCGGCCTGGACGGTAGCGTGGATTGTGACCGGCGCTTGGGCAAGTTGTGCGCGCAATCGTTCTGCATGGCGATAGGTGATCGAAAAGGCGGGGGCGTCGCGTCGCTTTCCGGCATCGAAATAGAGACGCGCCAGATGAGTGGCGTCTGGCAAATCGATCATTGAGCGTTTACGGTCGGGCAGATTCGACCAATCATACATGTTGGTGGTCATCACGCAGACAGCGCCATACTGCTCCACAGCCAGGTTGTAGACATCTGTGGTCAAGCCTGTCGCCATCACAGCCTTGCCTTTTACATCAATGCCCTCGTAGTCAGCGGGACGGTCGCCGCGCCCCACATCCACCACTTGCGCGGTAATGCCTTCAGGCGGGGTGGCGGGTGTACCGGAGGGTAGACACATGGGCGTTTCGGCAAAGTCGCAAATGGTATAGGGCGCAGGCGAGACTACACTGAGTCGCGCGCTGTGGGGTTCATGGGCGGGAGCATAGATGCGCCCCATATAGCGTTGAACACCGTCAATGGGGAAGCGCCGGATTTCGACGCTGTCCGCTCCATCATGGCGCAATTGTTCCACCAGCAGGTCAACGGCTGCGGCAAAATCGCGCGAGCCGGTGATGCGATTATAGCGGGCGATGGCAGTGGCAGTATCCAGCGCACGCACACCAGATAACTCGCCGCGCAGCGCCGTATAGAGGGCGTTGATCTCTTGCATGGGATCTCCTAATTAGCTCATAAGCGGGTCAAGCGCATCGCGCAGGCCATCGCCGAGGAAGGTAAAGGCGAGCAGGAGCAGGCTGAGGGCTAGCCCTGGAAAGACAATGAGATGGGGATAGGAACGCATGACTGGCAGCCCTTCGGAAATCATGCCGCCCCAACTGGGTAGAGGAGGTTGGATGCCCAGCCCTAAATAGCTCAAGGAGGCTTCGAGCATAATTGCGCCGGGGATGCCAAAGGCTGCCGCCACGATCACAGGGGCGAGCACGTTGGGCAGCAGATGCGCGCGCAGGATGCGCGCTGGCTGAACACCTAATCCCCTTGCGGCAGAAATAAACTCGCGCTCTTTTAAGGTCAAGACCTGACCGCGTACAATGCGCGTGACCCCGATCCAATAGGTCAGCGCCATGACGATAAAGACAGCAATCAGCCCGCCGCTGGATTTGTCTAGCTGCTGCCAGATACCATTGCCCTGCTCGACCGCTGCCGAGAGATTGGCGCGCAAATAGGAGATGATCAAGATGGTCAATAGCAGGTTGGGAAAGGCATAGAGAATATCAATCAGCCGGGTAATCACTGTGTCAATCGTTCCGCCGAAATAGCCACTAATCAATCCTAGGGGCAGACCAATGCCGATGATAACAAGTTGTGCAGCGACAGCTACGGCAAAGGAGATGCGTGCTCCATAGAGCAGGCGAGTAAAGACATCGCGACCCAATTGGTCGGTTCCCATGAGATGGCGCGCACTGGGGCCTTCGGTCGTATGATCCAGGTCTTGGACGGCGTAGTCATACGGCGCGATGAGGGGCGCTGCGACCGCGGCAATACCATAGAGCAAGATGATAACCAGGGCTGTCACCGCAGCGCGGTTGCGTAGCAGACGCCGCCAGGCGTCTTGCCAGGGGCTACGCACTTGTAGGGAGATGGGCGAGGCCTTTAATGTTAGGGAATTGGTAGAGCGAGTTGCAACTTGGGCCATAAGAATTCACTCGATATTGGAGTCATGAACTTTGAACAGGCATGCCTAGTTATAGCGTACACGCGGGTCAACATAGACATAGAGTACATCCACTAGGAAATTCATCGCCCAGATCACCGCCGCATAGAGCAGCGTGGTGGCAATCAGGATCGGATAGTCTAGATCGAGCACAGTGCGTACAAAGAAGCGACCCAACCCTGGCACCTGGCAAATGCTTTCCACAAAAAACGAGCCTGTGATGAGGTTGGCAAGAATGGGGCCGGATAGGGTCAAGACCGGGATGAGGGCATTGCGTAGCGCATGGCGCAGCACCACGGTTGGCCCGGCAAGTCCCTTGGCGCGTGCGGTGCGTACATAGTCTGCGCCAATCACTTCGAGGAGCGACGCGCGCATATAGCGGGCGATGATGGCAGTGGGGCCAAGCGCCAACGTCACCGCAGGGATGATGATGCGTACATCCCATATCCCGCCCCAGCCACCTGTGGGCAGCACGCCGAGTTGAATGGCAAAGAGTACAACAAAGAGTGTAGTGATGACATAGGCAGGGGTAGAGACGCCGATTACCGAAAAGAGCATGGTGAGGTAATCGACCCAGGTATTTTGGCGCAGCGCGGCGACAATGCCTAAGGTAATCCCCAAAATTAAAGAGAGTACAAAGGCGACGAGTCCTAGCTGAAGTGAGACTGGGAAGGTGTCGCGAATAATTTCGTTTGCTGTGCGCCCACCCTTTAGCGAGGGACCAAAGTCAAAGCGAGTGACAATGCCGGTTAGATAGGTGACATATTGCCCCCACAGAGGCTTATCCAATCCATATTTTGCTTCGAGGTTTTTGAGTGTCGCTTCAGGCAGCGGTCGTTCCGTCTTGTCCCACGGGCCACCTGGCGTGGCGTGCATCACGAAGAAGACAAGCGTGTAAACCGCCAGCATAATTGGGATAAACATGAAGAGGCGGCGCAAAATGTAGGTACGCATAGGATAACTCTCAAGGTTGGAGAGATACAGGCAGGGGGCGAGAGTAGATCGCCCCCTGGCGTAGACGCTGAGTGAGGCAGATCCGCATAGGGGCGAGACCCCTTATGGCAGCGCCTCAACTTGTGCTTGGCGATAGCTGGGCTGACCGATCAGGTTGCGCGGCACCAATCCAGTGATGTTGGGTTTAATGAGCCAAATCTGGCTGGGATAGGTGAGCGGGATAACCGGCGCATCGGCAATGAGGGCTACCTCGGCCTCTTCGTACATCTGCCGCCGCTTTTCAACATCCAACTCTACTTTGGCTGCCTCCACTGCATCTATCCACTCCTGGTTGGCATAGTGGGTAGAGAATGAATCTTCAACCAGCGCCAGATTGTGCCAATCTTGTGGGTCTTCATAGTCGGCATACCAGCGCCCGATGTACATGTCATAGGGTTCGGTCCGGATCAGAGTGCGCCAATCATTTGGTGCAGGGACGAGTTCCACGTCAATCCCCAAGTTCTCTTTCCACATGCCCGCGATCGCTTGGCTCATCAACGTAGCATCGCCCTGGGTTGCCACATAGACCAACTTGAAGCCGGGGAAGCCTGCGCCATCAGGATAGCCCGCATCGGCCATAAGTTGCTTGGCATCGTCAACCGTACCTTGTAGCCGCGCATCCGGGTTGTACCCCATCGTTCCAGAAGGGAGAAAGGTCCAGGCTGGTTCCATCGTGCCCTTAAGCACATTTGTAGCCAACCGCTCGCGGTCAATGGCGAGATAGAGCGCTTGGCGCACGTTGAGATCGGCTAAAGGTGAAGCGGCATTGCTCATGTCGAGTCGCAACTGCCAATTGGCAGAACGGCTCCAGATGTGGAGTTGTTGCGAGAGTTCCGGATCGTTGCTCAACCGCTCCATATCGGCGGCGGAGACTTGCGCAATGTCGAGTTCATCGGCCTCATACGCGGCGACACCCTGGGTTTCGTCATTTTCAAAGAGAGTGTATTCGATGCGTTCAATGGTGGGCATGGTGCCCCAGTAGTTTTCGTTGCGTACAATCGTCCATTTCTGGTCGATTTCCCAACTCTCCGGGCGGAATGGGCCGTTGGTAATGGCATTCTCAGGATGCCACCACTCTGCCCCTGTGCTCTCGAGCAGATCACGCTTGAGCGGGTAGGTGACCCACAACGCGGTGAGCATGGGTAGATAGGGGGTTGGCTCGCGCAAGCGGATTTCCAAGTGGGTGTCGTCGAGAGCCGTCACGCCGACGGTGTCCGGATCGGTGGTGACACCCGTGTTGTAGTCTTCGCCTCCCTCGATCTGGTAGAGGGCCCAGGCGTATTGTGAGGCACTTGCTGGGTCGAAATTGCGCTTGATGGCAAACTCAAAATCGTGGGCTGTGACCGGCGTGCCGTCAGACCAGGTGACATCATCGCGCAGGGTAAAGGTGCAGACTGCGCCTTCTTCGGTGAACTCCCAGCTTTCTGCCACTTTGGGTTTTGGTTCGCCAGTTTCCACATCCAACTCGGTCAAACCATCCATCAATTCCAGCCCCATTGAGAGGCCAAAGCCACCCCCGGAGAGCGTATAGTCCCAGTTGCCGGTTGCATCGTTCGTCATGGGATAGCGCAAGACTTGCGGGGGGGCGCTGGAAGTTCCCTCACTCGCTGTACTTCCTTCCGAAGCAGAGCCGGTGGGCGAAGCGGCAACACAAGCCGCTAGTACGCTGCTACTGGCGGTTAATCCCGCTAGCTTTAGGAATTCTCGGCGTCTTAGCTGTGCAAGAGCAAGGCGTGAAATGAGCGTCTTGACATCATCCATGAGTAATGCTCCTTTGGGATTGGGTAAAGCGGTTAGGCGGAGTGATTAGGTGTACCAGGAAGCAAAAGATAGATAGGCAAAAGCTCGTGACTCGAAATTGGGGTGGTTGATGCGACACTGTGTTCAAAACTGTGTCTAAAGAGGATGAGCAGGAGATACCAGCTCTATCCAGAAAACAATGACGAAAGCTACAATAGCGGAAAATAGAGTGGACGGAGCGTGGTCATCGTGCCGCTCGTTCATGGTGGAATAGAGACAGCTATTCAGTGGGAGGAATCCTGCGCTTAACCAGGGCAGCTTTCGCGCGTTATTATACCCGTCCCAATCTATAGGTCAAACCGTCTAAAATCCCTACCCCTTGACCGCGCCCGCTGTAAGGCCGGTAGCGACAGCGTAGATGCACCCTTTTTGACTGGTTTGTTGTTGTGAATCGTTTCGCCTGAAATTTCTATTCTGTATGCCGCACAGGGCAACAAGAATCCCGCACGATCAGGCGCGTTGGCAATTGATAGAGACCATTCTCTATCGCGCTCTTGTTGTTCTCTTTGCCTTCGATAAACTGAATTAACAATTGTGCTGCTCGGCTGCCCATTGCCACAATTGATTGATCAACGGTTGTGAGCGGGGGAGAGGTAAAGGCGCTTTCTGGCGTGTTGTCGAAGCCGATCACCGATAGATCTTGCGGCACGCTAATGCCCAACTCGCTGGCAACCTCCATCACGGCAAAAGCCGATTGGTCATTGGCTGCCATAATTGCTGATGGGCGTTCAGGCAATGTGAGTAGTTGGCGTGCGCCAATGAGAGCAGTCTGTTTTGAGTAATCGCCCTCAATATAGAGTTCAGGGTAGAGGGGCAAACCTGCTTCGTGATGTGCATCTGCATACCCTTGTCGCCGCTGGCGCGCGCTTAACAAGGTATTCCTGCCCCCGATGAAGCCAATGCGCCGGTGACCTAGCTCGATGAGATAGCGCACCGCGTCGCAGGCTCCTTCTCGGTTGGTAGCGAGTACCGAGGGAAAGTTACCACCGTCGCATGGGTCAATGGTGACTAAGGGGAAGTTGGTGGGCAAGTCGATGGTTGTGGGTGTTACGAGAATAATGCCATCCACAATCGCGCCATTTAGTTGTGCCACGACCTTGCGCTCCCAAGTGGGGTCGTCACTGTGGTGGATACGGTTGTTGCTGTAGATCATGAGATCATAGGTGTCGGCCTTCACCACTTGATCAATGCCGCGCACCACCTCCAGTGAAAATGAAAGGTTTAGATCAAAGATAACAACGCCGATGACATTCTTGCGATGGCTGCGGAGGCTTTTGGCTGCCAGACTCGATGAATATCCTAGATCATCAATGATCTGCTGGATACGCTGAGAGGTAGCCGCCGAGACATCCTCTCGACCATTTAGCACGCGCGAAACAGTAGAGACAGAGACGCCAGCCGCACGCGCGACATCTTGAATGCGAACGGGAACGATTTGATTTTTCATGGGAAGCCAGCGGTTCAGTTTAGGAAGCGAAATCGGTATCGTTACCGTAATCGGTGCCGAAAGTATAATAAGCGGATTTTAGCTTGTCAAATGGCAAAAAAGTGGGTCTGTTTGTGTGGTTGCGGAGTGGCAGTGGCAGAGAGATTGGGAGCCCTCTGGGCCCCACTAGGTGAACGGAATGACAAAGTAGCAACTTGAGGTAATTATCAGCACTGCCAAAGATGGAGCAACTATAGGTATAATAGGCGCGCGGCTATGAAGGAGAAAGTCTACAGGGCTACAGTAGCGGAGGTGCATGGTATGCGGATTCGTGTACTTCGGGAGATTACTCTGATCATCGGTGTGTTCGCTGCGATCATATGGGAGCAGGTGTTTACGGTTGGCTCTGAGTGAACCTATGGCTGGAAGAAATCTCAGTTCAATGGTTAGCTACTACGATAAGGATGATGCTATGGAACCGAAGATTTTTGGGATTCACCATGTGACCGCGATTGCCGGAAATCCCCAGCAGAATATCAGCTTTTATACGGGGGTGTTGGGGCTGCGTCTTGTGAAAGTCACGGTTAATTTTGATGATCCGAGCACGTATCATCTCTACTATGGCGATTGGAGTGGCACGCCTGGCACAATTATGACCTTCTTTACCTGGCCGAATGCGCCGCGCGGGCGGCATGGTGTGGGACAGATTGGCGAGGTATCATTTGCGATTCCACGCGCCTCGTTGGCCTTTTGGATGGAACATTTGGTTCTTCGTGGCGTGCAGTTTAGTGGTCCCACGCGGCGTTTTGATGACCAAATCTTGTCATTCCACGATCCGGATGGTCTTTTGCTCGAACTTGTCGCTAATGAAGAGTCGGAGCGACAACCCGGTTGGAAGGGCGGTTTGGTGCCTGAAGAACACGCCATCCGCTGTATCCATAGCGTCACACTCTGGGAAGTGGCGCAGGAGCCAACCGATGCGCTGTTGACGAATCAATTAGGCTTCAGGCAAGCAGGGCAAGAAGAGAATTGTATACGCTATGCCGTAGACGATGGGGGACCAAGTGCGCTGCTCCAAGTACGTACGATTCCAGGCTTCTGGGGTGGGGTAATGGGCGTAGGTACTGTGCATCATGTTGCTTGGCGTACCCCTAATGATGAACAGGAACTTGCTTGGCGTGCTAGCCTGATCGCGGCTGGCTATAACGTGACGCCGCAGCGTGACCGCGAATATTTCAAGTCGATCTACTTCCGGGAGCCAGGCGGTGTGCC
>CAMPHP010000054.1 GCA_946885925.1 uncultured Litorilinea sp. | reverse complement strand
CCCCTACCATGTCCAGATATATACCAAAGCGTGGGGCGCGACAGCGAGGAATATCGGCATCTAGACGCTCCACCAACTGCGTACTGCCCAACGTAGCATCCCAGCCCTCAATGCCATCATTCGCTTCAGCATCCAAAAAGACAAGGCAAACCGTATGCCCCACGGTAGAGACATCAAGTGTGCGCGCCAGTTCCAACAACACCGCAGCGCCAGAAGCTCCTGCATTCGCCCCCAACGTAGGTTGAATATGATTGTCGGGGTTCGGGTCGCGATCAGCAAACATGCGCGTATCATAGTGGGTCAAGAGCATGGCAGTGCGCGCAGGTGCAGGTGAGATATTACGAATGGCAATGATATTGCGTGCGGGGAGATCATCGGGAGCAACAAAGGGCTGCACAACGACATCCCAGCCCAACAAGCGCAACTCCTCAATCAGCCAGTCACCCATGCGGATGTTGTTGGCCGAACCAGTAGCACGGTCACCAAATTCCAATTGCTTTTCAACATAGCCCATTGCCCGATCACCTGAAAAGGGTTCTACGACAAAGGCGGGTGTTAACAGACCATAACCCAAAAACGCAAAATAGCTAACTGCTATCGCTAATACAGACACGAGAAGCAGTTCGATACTATAACGCCGCAGCCGCGCCATGCCCTAGTCCTTGTCCTGATCGCCACCACGGTTACGAAAGACTAATCGAATGGGCGTACCAGTGAAGGGATAATACTCGCGAATGCGGTTTTCCAAGTAACGCTCATAGGAGAAATGTACCAACTCTGCATCGTTGACAAAGAGTATAAAAGTTGGCGGCTCGGCCTCAGCTTGGGTCGCATAATAGATACGCAATGGACGACCACCCTTGCTCGGCGGCGGTACGTTGTCATAGGCCAGGCGAATCACCTGATTCAATTCGCTTGTGCTCAAGCGATGCTTGCGCGCCGCTGCTACCTCCAGCGCGGTTGGCAGCACACTTTGCACGCGCTGACCCGTCTTGGCGCTGATATAGAGCAGCGGCACATAGTCAAGAAATTTCAGGTCACTACGAACCTGTTTAGTGAACTCGTTCATGGTGTTGGAGTCTTTTTCAAGTGCATCCCACTTGTTAATGACCACCACCACGCCCTTCATCGCTTCCAACACATAGCCCGCAATATGCGCATCTTGCTCTGTAACGCCATCAATCGCATCAATCAACAACAACGCCACATCGGCCCGGTCAATGCTGCGCATACTACGCAGCACGCTATACTTCTCGATCCCTCGCTCGACGCGACCGCGGCGGCGGATGCCAGCGGTGTCAATCAGCGTAATCGGCTGCCCGTCATAGACCAGGTGCGTATCAATCGGGTCACGCGTGGTGCCCGGTACATCGCTGACAATCGCGCGCTCTGAGCCCATCAAAGCATTGAGCAAGCTGCTCTTGCCCACGTTAGGGCGGCCCACAATGGCAATCGAAATGGTCTCATCCTTCTCTTCGTCAAAAGGATAATCCGGCAGCACCTTGACCACTTCATCCAACAAATCGCCCGTGCCATCGCCATGAAAGGCGCTGATCGGATATGGCTCCCCCAAACCCAAGTTCCAGAATTCCACAGCATCGAGTTGCCGTTGCTTGTTCTCTGCCTTATTCACCGCCACAAACACCGGCTTGTCGGTCATGCGCAACACCTCGGCAATGTCCATATCCGCCGCGGTCATACCTTCTTTGCCATCCACCACAAAGATAATGGTGTCTGCTTCCTCCATCGCCACACGCGCCTGACTTTGCATCTCATCGACAAAAAGCGCCGAATCGGTCGCCAGTGCATCACCCGGCCCGCCACGCCCGCGCAGTTCACTCGGTGCTTCAAGCCCGCCAGTATCAATCACAATAAAGCCCACACCATTCCAGTCACTATCGCCATAGATGCGGTCGCGCGTAGTGCCAGGGATGTCTTCGACAATGGCGGTACGCCGTCCAATAAGACGGTTAAAGAGGGTGGATTTACCTACATTTGGGCGGCCCACAAGAGCCACCACAGGTTTTCGCTTGCTCATACTGACTATTCATTTCTATATAACCTATAAATACCCTATACAACGACCAAAGCGCCGCCTTGCGACCGCATCAGATACCCTAGCCAAACTCACTCTGGCGTTGGTTCTGGTTCGCGGCTGGGCGTACGCGTCCCGTTGGCTTCCGGTGTTGGCAGTGGCGATGTATCGGGTTCAGGCTCATCAGGCGTACCATCAGGGGGTAACTCCGCTTCCGGCGTTTTCTTGCTCGTAATGATTACCTCCACCGTCTGTGGCAAGACCCCTTCCGCACGAATTCCAGTGGGAACTACAACGCGTGGTGTCACAATATGATTTCCCGCCAGTAATCCGGTTAGGTCCAGGATCACAAAGACATCGTCAGGCCCCAACGCCTCTAACAAAGGCAGCGGGCCACTAAGAATCACATCAACGGTCTCCAAGGCAACGTTGGCCTCCAGCCCTGGCCCCAACCCCTGCACCACAGGCTGTTGAACGACCGTAGTCCCCCCTTCGATGGGTGTGATGCTGGCGGTTACATCAACTGCCGTCCCTTCCAAGACCGTCGCCCCTTGGGGAATAATGACCTGTACTCGCTCTTGAATTTCGCCAGTTGCATTCGTAAGCGAAACCGGCTCAGTACTCACAAACCCAGGCACTTGGGCCAACACATCTGCACTGCCCAATAGCACCACCGTAGAAGGATTTACACGTACCGAGCTTAAGCGATACCCCGCGGCAGGTTGCCCGGTTAGGTTGACACGCACTGCCACCTCTTTGCGTCCGGGCCATTGCTCCACTGGTACCACGACATGCACAATCTCTGGAGACACAGTCACGCGTGGCACAACCTGACCTTCGGCATTGATGGGTGTCACAGTCTCATTACGCTCTACCTGGCTCTTGGCATTGCCCAAACTGACCTCGGCGCGCGTCGTGGTGACTTGTGCAACTTGGGTTTCTGGCCCCATCACCGTCACCGTCATAGGCTGCACAACAGGGAGTTGCCATTCATAGCCAAAAGCTGTCGTGTCTACAATATCCACACGCACAGGCACCTGTTTGCTAATCACCTGATCCAACTGCACACGCAACGCTGGTCGCTGGATACTGATCACACGAACACGCGGGTCAACAACATCTACTTGGACTTCCACATCATGAACTCCCGGCCCCAGTCCGCTCAGGTCAATATAGGCGGTGAAGTCACTTGGTTCTAGATTATCCCAAGATTCGCGTGGTGCCTGTAAGACCACCTGCACTGTCTCACGACTTAGATCTTGGACTGGCATCAAATTTCCGGGCAATCCACGCACGGTCACCGGCAATCGTTCGCCGTAAGTTTGTTGAACAATCGGATTCTCTTGGTTAATTGCAATAACCCACACAATTATACCCAGGAGAATGGAAAGTATCAGCGTGTTCAATTGTTCTATAAAGCGCCGCCAGCGCGTTCTCGTACTGCGGCGTGTCAAGGTATCCAACAGCGGCCCCGTTTTAAGGTCGATAAAAATCACTCAGTAGCGTGCGCAAGCGGCCTGCATCAATACGCAGGAGCCGGCCATTGCGCGCCACCGAGATAGAACCTGTCTCCTCCGAAACGACCACCGACAGCGCATCCGCCTGTTCGGTGACACCAATCGCAGCACGATGGCGTGTCCCCATTTGAGTATCAACCAACTCACGCTGGGTTAGCGGCAGCACACAACTTGCCGCAGCGATGCGATCCCCAGCAATAATCGTAGCGCCATCGTGGAGTGCCGTATTGGGAAAGAAGATAGTCGTCAGCAGTTCAGACGAGACTTGTGCATCCAAAGCAACACCTCGGTCAATCACCTCCCCCAACCCTGTGGCTCCCTCAAAGACGATTAATGCGCCTGTGTTACGTTCGGACATCTGCTCCACAGCCTTGACCACCTCGTTGATCACGCGCTGCGTCGTGGTGTCCTCAGTCCTCCGCACTAACAAGGGTGCGGTACGCCCCACCCTTTCCAAGGCGCGCCGCAACTCTGGTTGAAAAATGACTGGGACGGCAACCAGGATCACAGAAGCTGTGTTGCTCAAGAGCCAACGGAAGGCAGTGAGTTCCACGACCTGATTGACCGCCACCGTTGCCACAACAATGACCAAGATCCCGCGCAACAACTGTACGGCTTGCGTGCCCCGGAAGAGCATCAGAAGGCCGTAAAAGATCAGCGAGACCAGCGCAATATCCAATAGATTGCGCCAGTCCTGTAATCGACTTAAAGAAACTAGAATGTCGGTCATTTCATTGCAGCGGCACGCCACCTAATAGATGAGCGAGAAGCGCCTTTTGTGCGTGTAGCCGATTGTGCGCCTGAGAGAACATTAGGCTGTGCGAACCATCGGCAACCTCATCGGTAATCTCCTCGCCACGATGGGCAGGCAGACAATGAAGCACCTTCACATCCGGGTTGCGGGTATGCGCGACTAACTGTTGATTTATCTGATAGGGCGGAAAGACCTTGAGCCGTTCTTCTGTCTCGGACTCCTGCCCCATGCTCGTCCATACATCCGTATAGAGTACATCAGCCCCCACCACACCATCAATGTCATCGGTCACAGTCACGTCTGCATCTGTCTGTTCAATAAGCTCAGCGGCAGGCTGATAGCCCTGGGGGGAAACAACCCGAATGGACATGCCCACTTTACCCGCGGCTTGAATAAGGCTGGTTGCAACGTTGTTGCTTCCGTCTCCTACATAAGCCACGGTTAGGCCCGTCAATTCACCCATATGCTCCCAAATCGTAAATATATCGGTCAAGGCTTGGCATGGATGGCTAAAGTCACTCAAGCCATTGATAACAGGAACGCTGCCCCACTCCGCCAGATCCAAGACATGTTGATGCTCGAAGACGCGCGCCATGATGCCATCGACATAGCCACTGAGAACACGCGCCACATCGGGCGCGCTCTCCCGCGTGCCCAGTCCGACTTCCTGGGGTGAGATGTAAAGGGTATACCCGCCCAAATGTTGCATCCCCATTTCAAAGCTGACTCGTGTACGCAAACTTGGCTTTTGAAAGACCAAAGCCAACGACTTGCCCGCCAAGATCGGCGCGTTCTGTCCCAAACGTGCGCGGGTCTCCTTCAGTTCCTTTGCCAAACGTAGCAAGGCCCAAAATTGGGCTGGTGTAATGGATTCAATATCCAAGAAATGGGCTAGCGCCGGAATGGACATTCTCTTTCTGCTCCTGGTGAATTGAGTGATGAATCGGTAAGTGGTGGACGATGAGAGCAACGTTACGGCAGCAGGCCGCGACGCCTTGCTTCATCCTCATCAATAACGGGATTCCTCAACTGCCCCAATCCTTCCACCTCTACCGTCATCACATCCCCAGGTTGCACCGCGCCCACACCGGCTGGCGTCCCCGTCAAAACGAGATCGCCCGGCTCCAAGGTCATAAAGCGCGTTACGTGGGACAGCACACGCCCAATGCTATAGATTAAAAGTGACGTATTCCCCTCCTGACGCACTTGGTCATTCACCAAGCAACGCACAGTCTTGTTCGCCGGGTCAAAATCCGTATCGATCCACGGTCCCACGGGAGCAAAGGTGTCAAAACCCTTGCCCCGCGTCCATTGTCCATCGGCCTTTTGCAGATCGCGTGCCGTCACATCATTGGCTACGGTATAGCCATAGATCACCCGCGCTGCATCCTCCTCTGCCAGGTTACGACAGCGCGTGCCGATCATCAACGCCAACTCCCCTTCATGATCCACTCGCTTGCTGATGGCAGGATAGACCACCGGCGCATCAGGGCCAATCACGGTGCTCGGTGGCTTGAGAAAAATCAGTGGTTCTGGCGGCACTTCGTTGCCCAACTCTGCCGCATGTTCTGCATAATTGCGCCCCACGCAAACCAGTTTAGAGGGTGTCGCCGGAGCAACCAACTTCACATGCTCCAACGCCCTGGTTGGCCCGCTGATCTGGATGCCCGCATAGGGGGCCTGCGCCAACGGGTAGACCAAGTCACCCTCTAGTATTCCCCAAG
Organism: uncultured Litorilinea sp.; assembly: GCA_946885925.1. The sequence continues at coordinate 4,598 of CAMPHP010000054.1, read as the reverse complement.
TTGGGGTAAACCAAGCATCCGGCAACTGCTTGTGCTGCTCAATAAACCGTACAATGTGCATACCAACATCCTATTTCGTGGTCGGCGTGGATGGAATATCAATTTCTCTATTAAGAAACACGATTAGGAAACACGCGTATCGTTAATAACCAACTGGAAGGTACAGCCTAGAAATTCACTGGCCCGGCGCACCATCGTCATGCGCTCTAGGAAGATCTCGAAATACTCGATCACCTGGGCGTAATGTACATCGATCTCCAACTCCAACGCGATAATCTTTTCTTCAGGGCGCACCCGCACAAAGCTACGCGTGGTGGCATAGTTGACGCGGTCGTGAATATCAAAATCCTCCTTGACCGGATTCTGTACGCGACTGCGATGAACATCCGCCTTATCCGCGATGATGAGGGCAGCAGCCACAGGATTGGTGGCAGTGCCACGCTCCTCCTCATGGTTGCCAATCGCATTCATCACGATGGCACATTCATCGATAGGCATTCCTAGCCGTGCAAGGATCTTCCATGCCATCAGACTACTACTCAGCGCGTGGTTCTCGCGGTGAATTGAGTTGCCGATATCATGGAGATAGCCAGCAATATTCGCCAATTGGTAAGTACGCTCTGGTAGCCCAAGACGTTCCAAGATATTTTCAGCAATATGGCCCACCAATCCAGCGTGACGCTGACCATGCTCGGTGTAACCCAACGTACGCAAGGCATCATTGGCGGCTTGCAGGAAGCCGACTACCTCAGGGTCTCGGCGCACTTCCTCTACCGTAACAATCCTCGCAGCAGGAACATCAACCCCAGGTTGTGCAAACTCTGTCACGGCCTGGGCCGAAGGCACTGGCGGTGTCACCGCAGGCGTCGATGATGGAGAAGTAGGTGTAGGTTGAACTTCATCTCGGCTCAATGTGAGCCTCCTTTATAAAATTGGCTCAATTGTGAGCCGCCGTTACGAAACAACTAGACTCTGGCCCAAAGCCAGACCACTCAGTAACATACCCAGCAGCCACCAAAAATTCAGCCGCTGCAAGGGACGTTTCTGGTAGATAAGTAACCAAGTAGGCAGCCAAAGTACGCTCATCAGCGCCAGCCAGAGCGGAGCGCGTGCGGCCACCAACAAGACAGCGATACCGAAATCGCCCACAGCCAACAGGCAAATTCCCAATAAATCAGTGGGAACACGCAGCAAACGGCCCTCACCCCAGTTGTGGATAAACCAGAGTATCACCAGTACTAGATGATACGTCCAAAACTCTTTCTCGGGTGTAAATCCCATTTGGGCCAATGCTAATGCCCACGGCAGCAAAATGGTCACAGCACTGTGTAGCGCAGCGGGCACATACCCCACGGTATGGCGCACAATCCACCCTGCCAATCCAAGCGCCAGAACGACTCCTGTCAATCCGACAGCGGTTGGGCTCAGCGTCAATGCTACGCCCACCGCCAAAAGTGCACTGGGTACGGCTACCCGCATGATCAAATGGAGCACACCACGGTCGTCCAAACCAAGCAGGCGCGCAGCGGGCGATCCTGCCTCCAGATAAGGCAGCCACACAGCAGGGGGCACATCTCCCTCGCGCAGTGGCAACACTTCCATGCGTCCGGCTGCCAAGCGCCAGATTGCTCCCCACAGTGGATCAACCAAAAGCAGCAACAACGCCAGTTCGCGCCATCCCAATGGCAAGCCAAAGCTGCTACTCCCCGCGGCCAAGAGTGCTGTTACCGCCGCCCATGCTGCCGTGGGCCGTAGCGGAAAGTGGCTGAACCAGAACTGTGCATTGATGGTTGCACTGCTGCTCAGCGTAAGGTCGCCTTGCGCCACTGGTGCGGTCAGCCTGCGCCAGAAACCGAGCGTGGTCTGCCATGAACGATTGAGTTGGTTGCCCCACGTTGCATTGGGCAGAGTTGGTTGGCGTGACAATACGACTCCCGCGGATTGGCCCTAAGCCGTTCTCTCTTCGTCTATATTGTGTCTATATTGTGTCTATATTGTGTCTAATACAGTGCTAGACACCGTGTAGTCGTGAACAAGATGTCATTGTTTACCCTGTGCCTACAAGGTGTCCACAATAGGTAGCTGAATCAAAGCGAAAAAACCATGCGAGCTGAGAGCGTCTCGCATGGATAGTTAACCGATCATTAAGTATACCAGAGAACAAGCGGGGACGCGAAACTAAGCCACGATTTCTAAACGCCTATGTAGAATTTCGAAATGCGCGGAACGCACATCATCCATCACCACCTCGCCATCCAAATGGACTGGCACGGCATGGCTGGTCGTCAATTTTAGCTGAACACAGCGATCAAACAAGATAGTCCGGTCGTTACGATGTGCGCCAATAAAGACTTGTGGCAAGAGCCACAACACCTGTGGCTTCGATTTATGGGGCACAAGCGCCATATCCAATAGCCCATCGTCCATCACCGCATCCGGATTCACATAAAACATCCCCCCTGTACGCCGAGTGTTGCCCAGTGAGATCATGAGTGAAGGTTGGTATCGCTTGTCCCACTCGCCCGCGGCGTTTTGCCATGCAATCTCGGCATGGGGCGACCGGAAGCTGCCAAGTGCCTTAAAGACCCCCATCAGATATCGTGCTGGTCCTGTCACCCACTTTATGCGGTTGCTTTCCACGGTGACTTGTGCCTCAAAACCCAGCCCGACATTGTTGTCAAAATAGCGCACGATCTCCTGCGTAGGCGAACTCAACGTCGCCCGCCCAACATCGACACAGCGCGTCTTTCCCGCGGCAATGCGTTGAGCCAATGCCTCCACCCCACGTTTTGCGCCGCTCATATCTGCAAAATCGTTGCCTGTGCCAATCGGAAAGAAGGCCAACTTGCCAATTGTCTCCCCTTCGGGTGTCGCTTGGGCCAAGCCATTGAGCACTTCGTTTACCGTACCATCGCCCCCCGCGGCGATCACCATTGGGTAGCCATTTTTGCGTAGTTCCGCCGCCAGTTCTATGGCATGGCCCGGTGCAGTGGTCTCGGTGAGTTCATAGGTGAGGTCTGCGGCAGCGAGTGCAGCCATCAACCTATCTTTGCTGCGTGCTCCCGCCCCACGTCCGGCACAAGGATTCAGAATTACATGCACGACCACGCTGGTCTGTTCCTTTGAAGGCTAGCCCCACACCGGGGAAGATTGGCTGCGTTTCCAGTTGCAACATTGTCGATTACAGTACAAGATTCAACGCACAAGTACGACAGCATCCCGCGCCGGAACTTCCACCCCATGCAGCCCCCCATGCTGCACCAGATGAGTGCCTTGACCATTCCATACACCCCGAAAGAGGACGCCTTCATAATCCTTCCCCAAAGGATCACTGCCCAGGTAATTGAGATTCACATGTACATGTGTCGTGCGTGTGTTATAGATGACAACAGCCGCGTCCTCTCCCACCTCGCGCAAACAGGCATAGATGCCGTGGTCTGCATAGAGCGTACGCACTTTACCTGTGCGCAACACAGGATGGGCATGACGCAGGGCAATCACCTGCTTGAAGAAAGCCAACAATTCCTTATTCCACTGCTCTGGCTGTTCCCAGGGGAAAGCAGCACGGCAATAGGGGTCTGTTGCTCCGGTCATGCCAATCTCTGTGCCATAGTAGATACAGGGTGCACCAGGCATGGTCATTTGAAACAACACACAGAGACGCAACGCACTCTCGTCACCATTTACAATCCAGAGGACGCGAGCAGTATCGTGGCTATCCATAAGGTTGAGTTGGGCCTGGATAATCTCCCAATCATAGAGTGATAGCGCATTATTGATGACTTCAGCAAACTCATTGGCAAGCAGGGGATAGAGTGGAAAGCCGCCGGGGCGATAAGTGGCATTCAGCGTGTTTGCACCAAAAAAACCTAACGCGGCTCGGCTCGACACATAGTTCATCACCGCATCAAAGCGGTCGCCTTCCAGCCAGTCAGGTGCTTCATGCCAAATCTCACCCACTAAATAGGCTTCAGGGTTGGCTTGCTTGGTCACACGACGAAACTCTCGCCAAAAGCTCACATCGTCGATCTCCTCGGCAACATCCAGCCGCCAGCCATCTGCGCCAAAGTCAATCCAATAGGCCGCCACATCGAGCAGATAATCACGCACCCCCGGATTTCTCACGTTCAGCTTGGGCAGTGCAGCCAGCCCCCACCACGCATCATAATTAATGGGCGTTTTAGCATCAGAGGGATAAGGAACCAGCGGCCAATCCGAAATATGAAACCAATCTACATAGGGTGAATCAATGCCATTCTCCAAAACATGATGGAAAGGCCAAAAGCCTCGACTCGCATGGTTAAAGACCCCATCCAATATCACCCGCATATCACGCGCATGAAGCGCATCCACGAGTTCACGCAATGCAGCGTTGCCCCCCAAGAGCGGGTCTACCTCGCAATAATCATAAGTGTGATAACGATGATTGGAAGCCGAGGAAAAGATGGGGTTGAGGTAGAGTGCGGTAATGCCAAGTTCCTGTAGATAATCAAGCCTGTCCACGATGCCATAGAGGTCACCGCCTTGAAAGCCTTGTTCCTCCGGTGGCGTACCCCAAGGCTTAAATTTCAAGCCGCGTGGCAGCCGGTTACGTGGAC
>CAMPHP010000053.1 GCA_946885925.1 uncultured Litorilinea sp. | reverse complement strand
GCCCGGTTACCAGCGTCATCGCTCCATGCGTTGTCGCATCAGGTGTGGATAGAACGGCAGCACGCCAGGCGGGCAGCGCCAATGGCAACCCCAACACCAGTGCGCCACCCACCATCACGGCAGCATGATCGGTCAACGCGCGACGGTATCCACCCTGTACTTGCCCTTGCGCCCATACCGCTGCCACTGCCAACAGCACGAGCCACCCCAAAGTCGGAGTCCAAAGTGGCAGCGGTTGCATCAAGAGCAGACCGAGACTAATACCTGTCAGCCCCCACCAACGATGGCTGGGGCGCACAAGCGCGCGACCAGAGAAGCCTAATGCCAACGCTAAAAGCAGTGGCGCAGCACTCCACGAACTGCCAAAGCGGCTGCTCCACATGGCCCAGGGCAGCAACGCGATCACCAGCAGCGAAACCAACGCACCCACAGGCTTTACATAGGCGCGCGCCGCCCAGTAGACAACGGGCAAGGTCAGCGTGCCAAGAATTGCACTCGACCATCGCAGTGCAGCCACGCTCTCACCCATATAGGCAAAGAGGAGTCGAGCCAGCAGCGTGTAGAGACCCACAGCTTCCGCCGTAAACCCTTGGGGCCAATTGCCTTCGACCAGCCGCAATGCCAGCGCGCACTCCATATCCACACAGGTAGCAGGCAGCGTCGCCAAACGCCAGACGCGCAACAAAATGCCGCAGCCGATCAAGCTTAAGAGCAATATCAGGTGGAGTGGATGCTGCCAAGTGGAGAGAATGGGGGAGAGATCCGCAGGTTGATCAGGGTCATCCAGGGCATAGCGGACATAGTTACCCGCCGCATCAACCCGCCAGCGAAAGGCGGGCGCGGGGTAAATCTCGACGTGTCCGGGCCAGAAGATGCCCACGAGCAACGCCAGCGCGCCGACTGCCCATAGACTGACGCCCAGCCACCCTGCCCAGCTTTGCGCGCCCCATAGGGTCAACAACGCAGTTGCCGCGATACCACAAGCAAAGCCGGTGCTGGTGAGGATACGCCCCCACAAGGGCCATAGCCGCTGCCCACCCACCGGGGCAGGCGGCGCAAATGGGCTACTTTGCCATGCAAAAATGAGCGCACCGAGCAAGGCGATCACCAACCCATCGCGCAGCAGATAGGTCGCAAATCCATCGCCCCCGGCAATAAGCCCAAATCCATAGGTCGCTAGGCTGTAGCCTAGCCCTAGCCAAAGCAGTCTACGCACGCGTTAAGTCAGCAGAAAATAAGAGGTAGCTACGAAGAATCACGAATCTAACTCACGATTACGATTTACCAGGTCCGTGGCACTCAGGGTGATTTCCTTGATCAAATCCTCACTTATCTCCAACCGGTGGATCGAAAGACGCCCTTGACTAGATGGAAATTTGTCCATTTCGCCTTTGGGATTACTCCTATACGACAAGCTGGCACGAGCGCACCCTACTTCTTATGGCTCATTCTATCACAGCCGCCCGACCTCATTAACTTAAGTTGCCTCCAACGAATCAGCCCCTTTGTCACCCTGCAGGGGTCTCTCTGAGCACGAATTGTGATAATTTTCCCCAGATCTGCTACTTTATCCCCAGGTTTATCCTATGTCTGGAGCAAAATGGCGACAAATTGTACGTCAAAGTGGCTGCTTGACCTCTGCTCCATTCTCTGGCCCATTCTCTGCCCCTTTGAGCAACGCTCGACGCAATACTGCCATCTCTTCGCCGCGCAATGCGCCCACCAGCCACAACACACCAGCATAGACCACCGTGCTTATTGCCGCGGCCACCCACAAGTCTACTGAGGCCTGGATCAGTCCATAGGCAACAAGCCCCATGCTCCCCGCGGCCAGAAGCGGGCGCGCAAAGATACTTACCCACGGAACCGTGCCCACATTGCGCCGCACACTGATATATAAGGGAACGAGCAAACTTAACTCACTGAGAATGGTGACAACCGCCGCACCCACATAACCAAAGATGGGAATAAAGAGCAGATTGCCCACGACATTAAAGATCACCCCCATCATAAAGGCGCGCGTCAAATAATGCTGTTGATCCACGGCGATCAGCACATATTGGGTCACACTGTTGACAAAGCCAATGGGGATGCTCCAGATGATCACCCGTAATGCCAAGTCTGAGCCGCCCATATAGGCGAACTCCCGGCCAAAAATCCGCACAGTCTCAGTGATATTGAGATATTGCGCGCCACCCACCAGCCAGACCAGTGGCTCTGCCAAGATGGTGATGACCATCGCAATCGGCAAGCTCAACATCACCAACAGCCGCAGGCTCAACACATAAGTACGCAGCAAATTGTCACTGCCCTGGCGCGCATAGCGGCTCATCAACGGGAAGACGGCCATTGTAAAGACGCTGGGAACAATGTTGAGTCCATCCAAATACTTAAGCCCCACACTGTAAAGCCCCACACTGGTATCTCCCACCAAGGGCCGCAGGATCCAGATATCAATGCGCCAAAAGATCGTCGCCAGCAAGTGGTTGATCATCAACGGCCCGCTCACCTTGAGCATCCACTTTTGCAGCGCTGTATCTAATTGCCATTGAGGGCGGAACAAGGTGGTTTGCACCAGCAGGTAGAGCCAGAGCACTTGCACAATGTTCATAACAAGGCTCACACCTGCCAGGCCAACATAGCCCCAGCCGAAAAGCAATACCAGCGCACCCAACGCTACCTTCATAAGTGCAATGGCATTGGTCAACCCGGCGGGGTACTCCATCTTCTCAAAGGCATAAAAAAGGCTGCTCAATGCATCAGCCCAGTTGGCAAAGAGCATGGCAAGGGCAAAAATGGCAAGTGCTTGAATTTCCTGTTGCCCGATGCCGGTCGCGTCCAACCAAGGAATCTCACCCACAACGCGATAGCCCAAGACCACCAGCCCCAGGAGCGGCAAGCTTGCCAACCAGAGCAGTGTGCGTAATACCATCACATTGGTCAGGTAGCGACTCGATTGATCCTTGTCAGCGGCTACATCACGCGTAAGCAGAGTGCCAAGTCCATAGCGTGAGATGATCTCAAAGAAGCCATAGATTGCCACGACAAAGGCATATTGCCCTGTACCCGCTGGCCCCAAGAGACGTACATAGAGCATGGCAAAGGCAAAATCAATCGCTTTATTGATGAGATTGAGTGCCATCGGGACGACGGAGTTCTTGGCAACTGTGCGTGCCTCGCTCTCGGTACTCTCCGGACGGTAATATCTGCCCCACGTCCAGTAGATACCGAGCAGCAGCAGCGTCATTCCCGCCAGGAAAGATGTGTATAGCCCCAGCTTAAAGCTCATGGGCGAGTAGACCAGCCGCACAGTCCACTGTCCTGCCTCTGGCAGATAGACTGCCCGCAGCGCGCCATTGGCTCGGTAGATCGGGATCTCTACCTCGTCGCTCTCTTCGCCACCAAAGGGGCGTACAAAGGCCTTCCAGCCTGGGAAATAGGCATCGCCCACCACCAGCCAGCCACGGTCGCTGAGATTTACATCTACAAAGAGGTCATTGGCGGTATAGCGACTCACATTCGCTTCGACCAACTGCGGACTGGCAGGAACCAACGCGCCTTCCATAGAAGGGGGCTGATCCAGGTAGACCACCTGGCGCAGATCGCTGGTAGCGAGTGGTTGGGCATCAACCTCCACGACCTGCGCTTCCGGTACAATCCACGCACGCGGGTATACTTGGCTATTCTCGTAAACGCCGATCGCCTCATCGCGATAGACCTCTGTCCAGCCAGGATTGGGGATGTGATGCTCGGTGAGGATGTATTTGACGTTGAGCAGGTCTAGCAGCGGATTATCCAGCGCGGCATAGACATCGCCACCAGGACGGCTGTAAAGCGGCGCAATGCGGTTGTAGAGTAATTCGTCGGACTGCGGTGCAATTTGCTCCATCAACTTCACATATTGGCGCGGAATTACAGAGTCATAGCCGCGCAAATCGTGCCAGCCATAATACATGCCCACATTGGCGTTAAAGGTCTTTTCCCCAGGAGCATTGAAGGTCGTGAAACGCCAAAGGTTCAACGGTTGCCCATTGGCGATTTGGGCATCAGCTTGTGCGGGCCACGGTTCGCGTGCCTGTATGAACTCGACAACAGGAGGCGTGCCCTGGGCTTCCAGTGGCGAGAGCGCGGTGGGTGCGGCTGGGTTAAAATTCCCATGTGCCATGTAGAGATCAGCCGCCAAGATGAGCACAGCCACCAGCCCCCAATTGCGTCGCGCTTGCGGGGCGAACCACAGCCATAAACCTGCCACCGCTGCCCACAAACCAAAGCGGGCCAAGTTCACTGCCTGATAGCTCCAGACCATTGCGCCATCTTGAAAGGCAGCGCGCGCCAGATCGGAACTCGCCAGCAACTTGTCGCCCAGGGCACGAAAATAATCGGGTTGAATGAGGCTTGAGACAACCAGCCCCAGCGCCATTCCCCCTGCTACCAGCGCCAGCGCCGCTACAACGCGCACATAGCGACGGCTCCACAGCGTGATCGCAGTGGGAAGCAGATGCAGACCCACTGCCGCCAGCATTGCCATGCTCAACGTAAAGGGAAAGACCCAACGGAAGGGGCTGTGGAGCTGATTCCATCCTGGCAAGCCATAATAGAGCAACGCATAGAGCGGCGTGCCAAAGGCAAAGAGCAGGGAGAGCAGCGCCAGTCCCACACAAAACCAGATGATCCAGGGGCGTAGTTGGCCTGTAGCGCTATCGCCATCCCATTTGATAACCTCTGCCCGCGTCACCGCCCTTCGCACCGCATAGCCCACGGCAACCGCAGCCAAGAGCCAGGTGAGAATGCCCAGGTAATTGGCTCCCTCGACATAGTTCTTGATGCCCCAAAAGAGGGTGTCTGTGGGGTGTCCCTCTGCATTCCGCTGCACCGGATACCACTGGCGCGTCCAAATATCAAACCATGTGTGATGGGTGGGATTGCCAAAAACATCGGGCAGCCAAAAGGTCAAAATGTGGCGGTCGGGCCATGCCCATTGGCGCACTTGCGCCAGCGAGGCCGAGCCTTCACGGAAATTCAGCGGCAGCAATTCCAGCAAAGGCAAAAGTTGAACGCCGCCGAGTGCGATCCCCAGCAGTGCCATCACCAACAGCCAAGCGGCAAGCCCCATAAGCCGCCGGTTGATATACCGTCCTAGCCCGCGGTCGGTATGAGCTACAATCCAGCGCCGCGCCACACCCAGGCGTACGAGGGTATAGGCCCCAGCCACCAACAGCGTGTAGTAGATCAGTTCGGGATGCCCTGCCAGGATCATTACGCCAATCGCCGCCGTGCCTGTGGCGATATACGGCAGCGGGTTATAGCCTTGCAGCCCCTTTTCTTCCTGTTTGCGGATAATCCATTCAATTACCGCCAACACAAAGGGCAGCCATGCCACCGCGGCGATAAACATGGTAAAGACCACGCTGGCAATTAGGAAGCCGCTGAACATATAGATGACGCCACCACCCAGCGCAGCCAATGGGCGTAGTTTCAGCGTGCGCGCCCAGGTGTAAAGCCCCATCCCGGCCAGCGCAACTTGCAGCGCCGTAAACCAGCCATAGGCCATATCCAGGGGCAGGAAATAAAAAAGCACGCTGAGTGGATAGAAGGTGCTAGCTTGACCCGCAGCTAAGAAGGGGAGCCCTGTGAAAATCTGTGGATTCCACAAAGGGAACTGCCCATCCGCTAAGGCGTTGCGAATATGGAGCTTCCAGACTGCATTCTCCAACACCAAGTCACTGAGCAACAGATTATGAGGAACTAGCCCTGGTCGCAGATTGCGCCACGGTTCAAAGCTATAGAGATTGTCAAAAGGAAGCAGCGTAAGACCGTTGAGGAACGGAAAAAGGACTGGCGCAAACCAGGTTAGGGGCAGGATGAAAAGTATAAGCAGCGCCAAGAGATCGGCGCGGTGACAAAGGAGTCGGTCACGCATAGTGACACAGACAGGCGGGAATCCACATCATAATGGTTGCCGCCTCTAACGAGTTACCGGATTATGGCGCTGTTCGCCCACCGGGGTAGTTTGATCCATATTGCGATAACGCCAACGGATCTGCCAGGTGCGCCATGCAGATTCGATCTTTACGGGGATATCGAGCTTGCTGTGACCGATGCGACGGTCTTCAAAGTGGATAGGGATCTCGACCAATCGATAGCCTCGCTTTTCACACAAATAGGCCATCTCCACTTGAAAGCTATAGCCATTGCTACGAATCTTTTCCAGCCCGATCTCCATCAGCGCCGCGCGCCGCCAAAGCTTAAAGCCAGCCGTCATATCGCGAATCCGCAGCCCCAAAATGGCGCGGCTGTATAGGTTGGCCCACCAACTTAATGAGCGACGTCCTGGTCCCCATCCCTCGTCCAACGAGCCACCGGGGACGTAACGACTGCCGATGACCACATGCGCCTCAGTCGCCAGCATGACACCTAACATTTGGGGGATATACGCCGGTGAATGGCTGAAATCAGCATCCATTTGCAGGACGTACTCGGCCCCATCCGCCAAGGCGCGCGTCATACCCGCTACATAGGCCGTTCCCAAGCCCCCTTTGCCCTGGCGGTGCATCACAACCACGCGTGGGCAGTCTGGCCTAGACGTGGCATTGTACTCTGCTGCCAATTCATCAGCCACTTGACCCGTACCATCGGGCGAATTATCATCCACCACCAACAGTTGCAATCGTGGAAATGGCAACGCAAAAAGTGCTGCCGTCAATGCAGGCAAATTGTCTGCTTCGTTATAGGTGGGAACAACCACCGTCAAGCGAATCTGCTCCAATATAGCAGGTTGGAGGACAGAGAGTAGCGGATAGGTCACAAACACCTGCATAGCTAAATCAGCGAAACCGTACATAGTGTGGGTCTGGCAGAGCGCCGCCCTAGACGGCTAACGATTGTAACACGCTTCACGGGGAGGGCCAATCTAGCAGGGGAAATATAGGTTGCGCTAGTTATCGTTAAAGCATACCATCTTTACCTTTTGATCTCCATTCTCCTTGTGATATTCTCGCTAGCTATGTCCGTTACGCAGCCTCTTACTACTTTTGCCGGTGCACGCGCCCAGATAGCAGCCCTCCAAGCCCAGGACGACGAGACCGTTAATCCAGTTTGCCGTACACGACTGCTCGACCACGGTCAACGCACACGCCGCGTGATCGTCTGCTATCATGGTTATACTAACTGTCCTGCACAATTTCTGACGCTCGCGGAGCACTTTCACGACGCAGGCCATAACGTCTTCATTCCTCGCTTGCCCTATCATGGTCTTGCCGACCGCATGACCACGCAACAATCGCTCCTTACAGCCGCCGAACTAATCGAGTTCACCAACAAAACCGTGGATATTGCTTGTGGTTTGGGCGACGAAATTGTGTTAGCCGGACTCTCAGCCGGAGCGATTATGGTCGCGTGGGCAGCGCATTTTCGGCCTGAAGTTCACACGGCAATTGTGGCAGCACCCGCATTGGGGTTTCCGGGTTGGCCTGTTTGGGCCAGTGATATCACCTGTTGGTTGGCGCGTTACCTGCCCAACTTCTTTATCTGGTGGGATCAAAAGGCCAAAGACAAGATTGAGGGCGCGCCACATGCCTACCCGCGCTTTGCCTCGCGTGCGATCAAAGAGATTGTGGCACTGGGTTGGCAGGTACGTCGCGCCGCGCACCTGAGTCCCCCACTAGCCCGCCACTTGGCTGTTATCCTGAGTGACAGCGATTCTGCTGTCCATCGCGGTCTCGTAGAAAAATTAGCGCAAGACTGGCAGCACCATGCACCTGACCGCGTTGGCTTTCACCGCTTCTCCGCCGACCTCCGCATCCACCATGACATGATCGACCCGACCCAACCAACACAACGAGTGGATCTGGTCTACCCAATCTGGCGCGCATTGGCCCGCGGTGACTCAACCCCAAGTAAAATGTAAAGCAGACTAGCTTTCCTATGTCTGGATCTTTCCAAATTGAAACAGGCAAGTATGATCCAAGCCTGCCTTTCGCGCCCTATTAGCCGAAACGCTCTTCCAGCCAGGGGTCGCCTTCCATGTGATAGCCTGCCCGTTCCCAGAAGCCGGGACGGTCTCCCACCATAAACTCTAGCCCGCGCAGCCACTTAGCACTTTTCCAGAAATACTTCTTGGGCACCAACAGCCGCAAGGGAAAGCCATGATCTGCCTCTAGTGGCTTGTTATCATAGCGATAGGCCAGCATGGTATCGTCGTCATCCAATACCTCCAACGCGATATTGGTGGTGAAGTCGTTTTCACAATGGGCCATGACATGGGTGGCGCGGGGATCAATCTCGAAATTCTTGATAAACTCACGCCACGGAACCCCTGTCCAAGTCGTATCAAGTTTGCTCCAACGCGTCACACAGTGAATATCCACGGTCTGCGTCTTGGTGGGCATCGCTTTTATATCAGCCCAAGAGAAAGTCTGCTCCTCCTTAACCAGTCCAAAGACGCGCAAATCCCAATTCTCCAAATTGCCATAGCGTGGCGTGGAGCCATAGTGCAGCACAGGAAAACGTTCGGTAACAAACTGTCCTGGCGGCACTCGTTCGCTAATACGCTCCTTGGGAACATTCGTCACGCGCTTGAGCCGTTCGACACGCTTAAATGGATTCTCAAACATAAAAGTTCTCTCTTCTCAGTCTCTAGCCAGACCATAACTCAGCCATACTAAACTCGAAGGTAACTCACACAGAGCCGCTGAGAAAAGCTATATCAACGAAATGGCTCTCCCTCTCTACGCTTCGGCGTCTCTGGGTGAGATTTATTCTTTATTCTACCGCATCATTCTACCTTATCATTCTACCGCATCGTCAGGGCCATCACCGCTTTTTGCACATGCAATCGGTTTTCTGCCTCGTCATAGACCACCGAGTTAGGCCCATCAATGACTCCATCGGTGACTTCGATATTGCGGTCGGCGGGTAGACAGTGCATGTACAGCGCATTAGGCTTTGCCAGCGCCATGCGCCGCTCGTCAGTGATCCAGTCGGTATACTTCTTGCCGATCTTGGCGCTCTCGGCATCGTCCGAAGTGGTCAGCAATGCTCCCCAACTCTTAGGATAGACAATGTCGGCATCCCTAAAGCCTGCATCAAAATCATCTAATATCTCAAAGCTGCCCCCATGCTTTTTTACGTTATCATGCGCCTGCTGCACAATGTCGGGCATGAGCTTATATTCACTGGGATGAGTAAGCCGCACATTCATGCCAAAGCGGGTCATCTGAAGGATCAAGCTTTGGGGCACAGAGATAGGCTTCTGATAGCTGCTGGCATAGGCCCAACTGACATTGATCGTCTTGCCGCGCGGGTCGCCCACCTTCTCGATAATGGTCAGCAAATCGGCCAAGATCTGGAAGGGATGGTAGACATCACATTGCATGTTGAGCACAGGGACACGGCTGGCAGCAGCTACCTCGTTGATGTACTTATTGCCCACGCCCCAATCACACTGGCGAATGGCAATGCCATCATAATAGCGCCCATAGATCTCACCGATCTCCTTGGCTGTGTCGCCGTGGCTGATCTGTGTCGTGTCCGAGTCGATAAAGGCGGCGTGACCACCCATCTGTGCCATGCCTGCTTCAAAGCTAGAACGGGTGCGTGTGCTGGTGAAGAAAAAGAGCAGGGCAATCACTTTGTCGCGCAAAATTCGATGAGGAATACCTAGTGCGCGGTCACGCTTGAGTTTGAGCGCGACATCCAGTACGGTTTCAATCTCTTCTTTGCTAAAATCCATATCGCCGATAAAATCACGGCCCCGAAGGTCAGTCTGCATCATGTATCTCCTGCGGGCTGTCCCCGCAGCATAGTAGAATGGCGGCGGATAGCTGCATCTTCGATGATCTGCCTGAGAATCACCTCTCCAGGGAAAATCGTTTTGCAGATGGATTGGTTGGCATTGTACCCTTATCAGAGCAAAGCACCAACTGCTTTCAAATTGGTCAATCCTCTGCCTTCAGGTATGATCGACGCCAACATGCTACCCACTCAGTTTCGCTTTTAGGCATACTTGCGCCACCACGAGATAACCTAACGATGACAACTTCACCAACTTCTAGCACCCGCCGTTTAACCCGCCCGATGGGGCTGCACTTTGAAGAATTTCAGACTGGCGACAGCGTAAATAGCGCCACCCGCACCATCACCGAAACCGATGTGGTCAATTTTGCAGCGCTCTCTGGCGATTGGAACTTGATTCACACCGATGCTGAATATAGCAAAGGCCATATGTTTGGTCAGCGCGTGGCTCACGGTTTGCTGATTCTCAGCGTTGCCAGTGGGCTGTCGGTGCGCCTGGGCTTCTTAGAAGAGACCACGCTCGCCTTCCGCAGCATTGATTGGAAGATGCAGCGCCCTGTTTTCATTGGCGATACCATCCATGTCCGTATCACCGTAGAGGAAACAAAACCAATGGCACGCTTGGGTGGTGGACTGGTCAACTTCAAGGTGGAAGTGCTCAACCAAAAGGATGAGATCTGCCAAAGAGGGAATTGGGAGATGCTGGTGAAGAGCTTGAATACGTAGATGCCGCTTTATCGCATAAGGCACTTTGTCATCGTCAAGGATTACACTCTACGTATCTATTTCGTCTATTTCGATGACGGAAGTGAACAGACGATTGACTTTAGTCCAGTTT
>CAMPHP010000052.1 GCA_946885925.1 uncultured Litorilinea sp. | reverse complement strand
ACAGAAAATGTGCGTAGTATTCTGATCAATGAGCGCAATCATGGCGGGGCCATTCTGCTCATTTCTGAAGATTTAGATGAAATCTTTGCTATGTCTGACCGGATTGTCGTTCTCTTTGAGGGCAGAATTGTGGGTGAAATGAGAGACGACGAAGCTACGCTTGACAAAATTGGTCTGATGATGGCCGGTGTTCAGGCTTAAAATCTGCAAGTAGGATGCTGCATGACTTCTTCTACAACATCTGCCACAACCAGCAAACCCGCATCGCTACGTCTACAGTTTGAACGTGTGCCAGTGCAACCACGCTGGCTGCGCTGGTTATCCCCCGTGATCTTAGTACCCCTGGCTTTGCTGGTGGGGGCTGGACTGCTGGCGCTGATTGGGGCCAATCCCTGGGTAGTCTACCGGCGCATGGCAGAATTGGCCTATGGTTCCGCCTATGGCTGGTCAGACACCACCATTAAAGCAACACCCCTGATCCTGGCGGCACTCGGTGTGTCCATTGCCTTTCGGATGCGTCTCTGGAATATTGGGGCAGAGGGGCAGCTTTTTCTGGGCGCGTTCATGGCAACGGGCGTTGCGCTGCACTGGCTACCTGCGGACTCGCCATCGTGGTTAATGCTCATGACAACGGCAATCGCAGGCTTTGTTGGGGGAGCTATTTGGGGCATTATCCCTGGCATTCTCAAGGCCAAGCTCAATGTCAACGAGATCATCACCACATTGATGCTGAATTATGTAGCAATCTTGTGGAACAACTTCTTTGTTTACGGTCCTTGGAGCGAACGAGGCTTTGGCTTGACACCGCAGTTCGAGCGCACAGCTTGGATGCCCCGCTTCACCGACTATGCGAATACCTTTCCCTTTTTGCGCGGGTTGACAGCGCACTTTGGCATTTTCATCGCCATTATCGTCGCCCTCATCTTATGGGTGATCTGGCAGCGCACGCGTTGGGGTTTTGAAGTGGCCGTTATTGGTGACAATCCGCGTGCCGCACGCTACGCTGGAATGAACCTCACACGCAACATTATTTTGGTCATGGCTCTTAGCGGTGGCTTAGCGGGTTTGGCAGGAATGAGCGAAGTGTCAGGCGTTGTCCACCGTTTGCAAGAACGCTTCTCACCAGGTTATGGCTTTACGGCAATCATTGTGGCGTGGTTGGCAAAGCTCAATCCACTAGGCATCATCTTGGTTTCCTATCTCCTGGGGGGTCTCTTGGTTGGTGCAGACGCCATTCAGCCCGCGGGCATCGCCCAACTGTTACAGGGGATCATCCTCTTTGTCGTCGTTGGCGGCGAAATGATGCTCCACTATCGCATACGCCTAGCGCGTACCTAGTCCAGAACACCTTTCTCGGAGCCGGGAACCCTTGGCGTCGAGGAAGGTTCAACCGAGAACAAGTTCGCTTTACCAAGCCAACAACAGCGCACGTTCGCAGCAATAAGGCACTATTCATGGAACTAGCCCTCATCGTCAATCTACTCGCCTCTGGCATCCGCACTGGCACGAGTATTCTCTTTGCGACCATTGGTGAGATCTTTGCCGAACGATCAGGAGTCTTAAACTTGGGCGTCGAAGGCATGATGGTCCTGGGGGCCATGAGCGCCTATGGTGTAGCCTATCTGACTGGCAATGCCTGGATAGGGCTATTGGCCGCAGCCTTGGTGGGTGGCGTATTGGCCCTGCTCCACGCCTTTGTCACAGTCACGCTCCACGCCGACCAAGTGGTAAGCGGGTTAGCGTTGACCTTTGTGGCATGGGGTTGGCCTCGGTCGTGGGTGCGCCTTTGGTTGATGTTCCCCAAGCACCACGCTTGCCCGGTTTCGCCATCCCACTTCTGGCTGACATTCCAATCCTCGGCCCGATTTTCTTTAACCACAACGTCATTGTCTATCTAGGTTTTCTGCTCATTCCATTGGCCTGGTTCTACATCTACCGCACCCGTCCTGGGCTGGAGTTGCGCGCGATTGGCGAATATCCCGCCGCGGCAGATGTACAAGGCATTAATGTTTTCGCCTTGCGCTATTTATATGTCTTTATTGGTGGGACGCTGGCGGGGATTGGGGGTGCAGCCTTAACATTGGCAGCCTCCCCCCGCTGGCTTGAAGGCATTACCTCTGGGCAAGGCTGGATCGCCGTTGGGTTGGTCATCTTTGCCCAATGGAACCCAGTACGCGCTGCCATTGGCTCCTATCTATTTGGAGCCATCCGCCGCCTGCCACTCGATCTACAAAATGTGGGCATCTTTTTGCGAAACCCGGCCCTTGGCTATTTCACCAACATGCTGCCCTATCTCTTTACCGTCATCGTGCTCATCATCGGTTCGCGTGCTGCGATGCGGCGGCGCATGGCAGCACCTGCCGCATTGGGCCAGCCCTATATCCGCGAAGAACGCGGAGCCTAGACTGGAACACCCTTGCTACCGCCATCGCATGTTGCCTATACCTGGCTTACCCTCACGCTGCTGCAAGATACACTGCATGTAGCGCCCGATGCCGATTACAGAGGTGTCGCCCTAGCGGCAATGGGTTCTGACCTCGTTGACAAACCACTGGCTGTCATTCATTTCTATCCCAAACACAAATCCGCTGTACTCTTTGCCCATACACTCCTTGCGTACCTCACCGTGGCAATCTGGATCTGGCGGCACTGGCCCAAGGGGGCAGTATATGGGTTGGCTATTCTAGGCCATGCCGTTCTCGACCGCATCTGGTTTTTCCATGACACCTTCTATTGGCCCTTGCGCGGCTGGCACTTTCACGTCTGGCGCAAACGAGGTTCAGAACAGGAAGAAATCGGCAAAGCCTACTGGTATGCCTTCACTCGCCGCCCCGAATTATGGATTTGGGAGATTGGCGGCATGGTAGCCTTGGCCTGGTTCGTCTGGCGGCATCGTCTTTACCAGCCAAAGCGTCTGCTCACATTTCTCTTAACAGGTCGTCCGCCGCGTTAGTTACTCCTACTTGCAAAACCATTCACCGTGAAACTCTTCACTGGGCAAATCTTCGCTGGCTCGGCTTCCCTCCGGCGGCGCGTCCTCGTCAACACGGGCGCGCTGGCAAGCGCCAACCTTTGGCGCATTATCGTCAGCTTTCTCGTCCAACTCCTGGTCGCACGCGGGTTGGGGCTAGAGGCGCTCGGCCAATATACAGTGGCAATGGCCTATCTCAATATCAGCCAGGTGTTGTGCGAGATGGGACTGCCACTCTGGGTGGTGCGTGAGCTTGCCCAAGCACCCCACCTGCGCCGCGCCTATTTCACGCGCAGCGTGCTGGTACAAGGAGCAGCCGCGCTGCTGCTCTGGCTGGTGCTAGCTGGATTGACAACGGTGCTGCCCTATCCTCCCATCACGCGCATGGCGATCTTTTGGGTGGGTGCATCACTTCCCCTCTTTGCTGTCACCTCTGCCGCCGCAACCATCTTCCAAGCTGGCGAACGTCTTGAACTGGCCTTTACTGTTGAACTCATCACCAATCTGCTGATCCTGCTCTTTAGTGCATGGTTGATCGGAGAGCAACGCACGGTGGCGGATCTGCTCTTGGTGGTCGTTGTGGCGCAAGGGATCGGCATGGTGGTGGCGTTGGGCATCTTGTTTGCCAGCCGCTTATTGGCGACTCCCCAACTACCTGCTTCTCTTTCCTGGCGGCAGATGGCAGAAGGGACGCTCCCCTTCTTTGGTCTGAGCCTGACCGATGTACTTCTACAACGGCTCGACATCCTTCTGCTCAGCCTCTTTGGAGATACCCGGCTCCTGGGCGTCTATAGCGCAGCCTATAATCTGGTGCGTGTGGGAATCAAGCTGCTGCAAAGTCTGTGGCGCGGTGTCTACCCAACACTTGCCCGTCTCTATCCCACCTCACCCGCTCGTGCAACACACTTGGCAAGGACGTTGTTGGGTGTCGGTCTGATTCTCTGCGTATTGGCGGCGCTTATGACAGACGTTTTGGCGACGCCAATTCTGCGCTTGATCTACGGTATAACAGACAGCGCAGCAGATGGTGCAAATGGCAGCGCAAACGGAGCGGCAGAGAAGGAGGCTGCGATTGCATTGGCCTGGTTGGTGTGGCAAGCCCCGCTCTTCTTTCTCGAACTCTATGCAACGACCTGGCTCTTGGTGATAGGACGAGCAGGGATAGGCTTTGGCGTCAGCCTCTTCCATCTCCTCTTGTTGACCCTCCTGCTGCCTGTGGGGGCAATGCTCAATGGAGCCGTGGGTGCTGCGTGGGGAACAGTCGCCGCCCAGGCATTTGGGGCTGTGGTGGCACTCTGGCTAGTACAAAGATTGACAAACAACCTACGAAACGCTTGATACTACTTGCATGGATGATTTGCCCACGCGTAGGGGCTTCGTTATAATCCTGCTTTGTGGTTCATCGCCCTGCTGCAAGACCTTGCTGTCAGAATTCATCTCGTGAACCACATGATCATTCGCCAATGAGCTTATCAAGCACGCCTATACCATCTACACCGGCATCATCAGCTACATCCGTATCCCCGTCGCCTTCACCATACCAAGCAACAGCGGCGACGGTGGTTCCTATAGCTCCCAAAAAAGCAACAGAAAACGCAACAGAAAACGCAATCGAAAAAGCAACAGAAAAAACTCAAGAAGAAGCTACAGATCAAGTGTCCCCCACATCAACGCCTGTCTACCGCATCTTAATGATTGCGCCAACGAGTTTCTTTGCTGATTATGGTTGCCATGTGCGCATCTTGGAAGAGACGCGCACACTCCAAAAATTGGGCCACCAAGTCACGATTGCCACCTATCACAATGGCAAAAATGTCGGAGGCGTTGACATCCGGCGTACCTTGCCCATTCCCTGGCGAAGGCACTATGAAGTCGGCTCTAGCCGCCATAAGATCGTCTTTGACCTGCTCTTGGGATTGAAAACGCTGGAACTGTTGCTGCGCGGTCGCTATGACATTATCCATGCCCACCTCCATGAAGGCGCGCTGCTCGCCCATATCTTGGGCAGGCTCTTTCGCATACCTGTGGTCTTTGATTTTCAAGGCAGTTTGACCGAGGAGATGATAGACCATCACTTCTTGGGCCGCGAAAGTTGGTTCTATAAACCCCTGCGCCGCTTAGAACGCTGGATCAACCGCACCTCGTCCATTATCTTCACAAGTTCTGCCCACGCCGAACGAATCTTGCTGGAAGAATTTGACTGCGATCCGGCACAGGTGCGTGTCTTGCCCGATTGTGTCAATGCAGAAACCTTTCGTCCTGCCGCCGACCTGGATGCCGAGGCTCAAGATGCGTTGCGCCGCCAGCTAAATATCCCGGATGGACACAAGGTAGTTGTCTATTTGGGTTTGCTGGCGGAATATCAGGGAACAGGGCTGCTGCTTCAGGCAATGCAACGTATCCTGGCGGATCACCCTGACGTATATTTGTTACTCATGGGCTTCCCTGGTGTACAGCAATATCGGCTTCAAGCTAAATCATTGGGGATTGACCATGCAATCACCTTTACGGGTCGTGTTTCATATCACGATGTACCTCGTTATCTGGCGTTGGGCGATGTTGCAGTTGCCCCAAAGATGAGTTTGACCGAAGGGTTGGGCAAGTTGCTGAATTACATGGCAGTCGCCTTACCCACAGTCGCTTTTGATACTCCTGTTGCACGCGAGTATATGGGCACAGATGGTCACTTGGCGATACGAGGCGATGTAGATAGCCTAGCGGCGAAAATCAAGGCGTCTCTCTATCCTGCGGCAACCGACCAGTGGAGCCGCGAGATGGGGAAACGCCTGCGTCAGCGTGTGATCCAGTTGTTCTCCTGGGACCAAGCGGGACAGATGATCGTGAGTACCTATCGCGAACTGATTGAAGCGCGGCATGGACGTTCTGTTCGCAAAACGCTGCCCGGCCGCGCAAATGATCAACTTGTCGGGCGTCACTAGGTTTCCAGCTAATGATTTTACTCACATCACTCAGGCCACATTACCCTGGTATTGCCCCAAGTACCGTGCGGGAATTGACCGGGTGTCACCTCCAGTTACCATAGCTGGGAGAGCGGAGGAGTTACTCATATGCCTATATCCACTTTGCGCCCTACGCACGTAGGCCACTTTGCACTCATCCTTCCCTTGTTTGTGACTTTACTAGCACTTGGCTGGGACAGTGCTAGCGTCCATGCGGCAACAAACCAACCAGACCAAGTACACGAGGGTACAGCCGTACGCGAGGCGTTTGGAATGGAATATTCAGTACCCAATGGCCCGCGTAATCTGGTAGCAGAAGGGCCCGGACGTATCTGGTATTCCGCCACGGATGCCGATGGCATAGGCATTCTCGAAGTCATTACAAATACAGAAGGCATCACGGATACAGCCGGTACAAACGTGCGCTATCGCACCGAGTTCTATGGGTTGGCCCAAAATAGTGAGGTCTATGATCTCGTTTATGCCAACAATGCTGTCTGGTTTACACTGCGCGGCATGAGACAATTGGGGCGAATCGACACAATCACCCGCGAGATCAAACTCTATACGCTCTTGACCCGAGGGGCTGCGCCGACAGGCATTGATGTAGGTGAAAGCGGAGAGTTGTGGATTGCACAAAGCAATGGGCGTATATCACGCTTTGATCCTACCACCGAAACATTCGACGAATTTCTCCTCCCCGATAGGCTTGCCGCCACCCCCTATGTGGAAGACCTTGTTTATCAAAACAGTCGTAATATCTGGTTTACAATGCCCGATGGCAACCGTGTGGTCGTCTATAACTCGGTCACAGACAGCTTCTTTGACCGGCCTACAGGGGAGATCCGTCCTACCAATATTGACTTAGATCCTGAAGGGCGTCCCTGGGTCGCTGCCTATGGTTCCAGCCGCGTCGGACGCTATACGCCCACTACCGTCTCCACCTGGATCTGGTTTAACACCCCTAGTTATAACCCTGAAACAGACCCCGACTCCCAGACTGGCCCGGCTAGCGTCCTTGTCTTTGACGACGCCAAAGGGATTCGTCAAACTTGGGTCACCGAGAGCCTCGTAGGAAGCGCTGGGCGTATCGAGATTGTCAACGGTTTCCAAGTAGCAAATCGAGAAAAGTTAGCGCTTGCTACACCACCAGGCACTCCCTGGGGCATTATTCTTGCCCCGGATGACCATATTTGGATTTCGGACCTAAGCCGCGATGTATTGTATGAAGTAACCGAGCCCTATATCTATCGTGTCTATGCCGCATCAATCTACAAGGATTGAATGCTCTAAGGATTGAACGCGTAAATCACAGAGTAGGAATTGCGGAGTAGGAATTGCAAAGTAGGAATATAGTAGTAACCGGTTAAGGCACGTCTCGTACAGACGTAAAATGGTTTCATGAACACAATGAACAGACATCTGGTAAATTCTATGAAAAACATTCAGAACAAATGGATTCGGTGGACGAGTTTGCTGTTAGTAACAGCCTTTTGTGTGGGCCTTATCACGCCAGCAGCGAGCATGGCGGCACCAGCACATCCCCAGGAAACTGGCTCTTCGAGCTATCTCCCGATGCTACGCAATAATGTCTGTCGAGGCATGCTGCCAACCAGCAACCCGATTGGTACACAAATTTATGGCAACACAGGGTATGGCGAACTCCACTTTCAGTTGCTCCAAAATACACGGAGTTCGTGGATTCGCAACAGTATCTCCTGGGCGGATATTGAGCCAGTCAATATGGAGGAGATTCACTACAACTGGGCGCACTCCGATGCGCGGTTGCAAGCTGCAAAAGACAATTGTGCAAATATGATTGTCACGGTTGACTATACACCGGAATGGGCATCGATCGGCGGCTATCGTTCGCCGATTCGAACCGAGTACTTGAATGAGTATGCCGATTTCATTCGCGCGCTCGTGGAACGCTATGATGGCGACGGCACGGACGATGCCCCCGGCGGCATCGTGGTCAACTATTGGGAGTTTTACAATGAACCCGACTTTGGACCCCACGAGGATGGTGGCGGATGGGGTGAATATGGCGCGCGCTATGCAGAGATGCTAGCGGTCGTCCATCCGGTCGTTCATGCTGCCAACCCTAACGCCAAAGTGGTCTTTGGTGGCATCGCCTACAACTATTTCACGACTCAAGGTGGTCTCTTTATCCGCGAATTTCTGGACAATGTACTAGCGGCAGATGGTGGAAAGTACTTTGATATCATGAATATCCACCACTATCCGTTCCCGAACAATCGAGAGAACTGGACCGAAAGCAACTCTTCGGGCCTTGTGGAAAAGATCGCTGATGTCAAAGCCAAGTTGGAAGCCCATAATCTCAGCAAGCCGCTCATGGTGACAGAAATTGGCTGGCATAGCGACAACAATGATCTCTATCCCAGCAGCGATGACTTCCAGGGTCGCCATGTCGTCCAGTTGCTAACCCAAGCAGTGGCGGGAGACGCGATGGCAGCCATTTGGTGGGCCTTTTACGACACAGACTATCCCTATAAGACCGGCCTGACCGTTCCGCCTAACACGCGCAAAGACTCTTACGATGTCTACCGCGAAGCGGTAACGCGCATTGGAACCGCAAACTTTGTGCAACCTGTTCTTCCACCCTCCGTAGACAACGACTTAGAAATCTACGAATTCACCGAGGCTGGCACAAACAAGACTTTCTACATTGCATGGCTCAACCCGATTGCGCCCTTTAACGCCGAGGCTGTAGCGTCCTTTGACGATTCTACAACTCAGGCGTGGCAAGCATCCGGCGAGACAGCCACCATCTATAACAAAGAAGGCGATTCCATCGGAACTGTGACAGATGGCGAAGATGGAAGCGATGATGGGAAGATTACCGTGCAGGTGGGCAGAAATCCCATCTACATTGTGATCAACTAAATTGTGTTCAACTGAATCTCAACTAAATATCGCGTCCACTAAGTACAACTAAACACAGCGCAGATCGATTCGTGAATGGGCTGGCCTCAGTGCCAGCCCACCCTACTGACGCCGCGGCGAGAGTCGCTTGGGCCAACCCCTCCCAAACCAACTGTACTCTCGTCATCGCAAGATTTCTGGTCACTTGTCCAGACTGAAGCTAATCAAAGGGAGGTTTACGATGAAACGCTTACTCTACAACTCGCTGAGCACGCTTTTCATTCTCGCAATGTTCTGGCTTGGGGCAGCACCAGCCCATGCCCAATCGGATGCTAGTGCCTATATGCCCTTGCTTCGCAATGGACCCTTGCCGCTGTGCCGGGTGGGGATCAATGGCACGCCCGGTTCCTATCCAATCAAGCCGCTACGCTTGGGCTGGTATCTCGACTATAGCGCAGGAGGGCATTCCATAGCGAACGCGGGGCTCGAATACTACCCCATGTTGCGCTTGGAACAGACAAACAGTGGGTATAATTTCTCTTTCGAACATGACCATGATCCTATCGCAACCGAAGCCCAACTGCGTGCATCTGTTGCCATGCGACCCGGCAGCTACTGGTTCATTGGCAATGAGCCGGATCGCAAGCAGTATCAAGATGATATAGAGCCACAGGTCTATGCCCAGGCATACCATGATCTCTATCACATCATCAAGAGTGAAGACCCCACTGCCAAAATCGTAGCTGGTGCGATTGTGCAGCCAACCCCCGTGCGCTTGCAATACCTGGATATGGTTTTGGCTCATTACCAAAGCCAATATGGGACATCCATGCCCGTTGACGTCTGGGCCTTCCACAACTTCGTCCTTAACGAGGCCAATTGCTCCCATTACGAGGATCAGGTAAATAGTCCTGGTGAATTGGAAGCAATCTGTTGGGGCGCAGATATTCCGCCTGGTGTAGACGCAACCGATGGTCTGCGTATTGATGTGCAGGACAACGATGATTTTGAGTTGTTCAAACAACAGGTCGTTCGCTTCCGTGAGTGGATGGCAGCCAATGGCTATCGTAACACACCCGCATTCCTGTCCGAGTTTGGTGTGCTGATGCCCCCAGGACGCTTTAAGCCCGATTTTGACTCGGCGCGTGTTAATGACTTTATGAATAAGACCTTTGACTACTTGTTGAACACCACCGACCCCAACATAGGTTATCCGGCTGACAACAATCGTCTCGTCCAACGCTTTGCCTGGTATAGCATCGAGGACAAAACGGATCACAATGGCTTCCTGTTTGATTATTCCAAACCTCCAGCCACAAGCCGCACAGAAATGGGCGACAACTTCTTCAGATACACCAGTGCAATGGGGGAAAGCAACGACTTCTTCCCCACCGATATAGCGCAGAATGGGACGACATTGCAAGCGGTCAGCAACATCAGCGGGAATTTGGCAGCTGGCACATCCGCCACAGATAGCTTCTTCGATGGCGACCCCAACAGTGGGGGCAAACAGATTGGCAATGCCCAAACGGTTAACCTGCAAGGCTGTGGAGACCGGGCTATGGCAAGCGTACAATGGAACGGTGCAGCAGGCAGCCATACCGTCTATGTCCAAGTCAGCGCCTCCAGTGACCTGAACACGTCGAATAACCAGACCAGTGCAACAGTAAATGTCAGCAACTAACAGCGTTACTCCTTACAAAGAAACGCGCGACACGATTTCCGAGTAAGTGTAGCCAACCGAATATATCATGGCAGAAGCGGGATGTCGTAGAGGCTGTGCCTCTGTGCCAGCCCGCTTCTCTTATCATGGGTGAGTGGGGAACAAAGAAACCATCCTGGGAG
>CAMPHP010000051.1 GCA_946885925.1 uncultured Litorilinea sp. | reverse complement strand
CATTCGTTGAGAGAGATGGTGAGAGAGAAGAGGACATGGATACCTCGCGATCTAGATGGTGTCTGGGATGGTAAACTTTGTGGTTGATCAGACGAATCTTAGTTGCGCTGTCTGTTGCAACAACATAGACATGTTGAAGAGATGTTGTATGTCTCGAACATTATTTACTCATATGGAGATAAAGGTTTGTGGAATCTTTCTCCCATGAAAAAGTGGATGTGTCCTTCTTTATGTCTGTGTTGTATGAATAGATATAGCCGTTGGAGACTCTTTCAGAGGCATGTTAATTGCTCAGGACTTCTCAAAAGTATAGCCAGCCCCACTGTGTGGCGGTTCAAGCAAGAAGAAACAGATGCAAAACGCTATGTGTATCACCATTGAAGTTTCTGTTTCTTAGGAGTCGCGTTTTGCACATGGGAATAGTATTGTCATTCCGACCAGCGGGAGGAATCCCCTCTCTGCGCAACTTGCCGAACTACGGAATTCCTCGTCGCAGACCGCGCCCTGGGGCGCGGCATGGCGTTTTTGACGACTAGCCAAATCGTGACGCGAGGGTCCCTGGGCTTGGATTCCGCTCCGGTTGTATTTTTCTGTTGTAGTCGGTATGATAAGGTAGCCCTTAGTCGTTCGCTTGGTGCAGTTGGGTAACCGCCAGATCTACGCTGAAATTCCATTTATAGCGAAAGAATTCTTGGACTCGCCTTCGTACAACAAGGGATAAACGGTGGCTTTCGGTCGTTCTAAATTCGCGTCGTTTTCTGCCTGCGCCGTTTATCTCTTACGTCTGTCTCTTATGTCTGTCTCTTACTTCGTTGGCCCTGTCCTTTCGGAAGATTCAATTAAAGAAGGAGGTGATGAAGTGAGGAACTTGAGCCGATACATTTTCGGCATCATGATACTGTTGGTGCCTCTATTCCTGTCATCATGTCAGCCCATTCAGGCGCTTGATCCTGCTGCTTCAAGCCAAATTCAACCTGTCGAGACGATCACAGGCAATCACAATGGTTTATCTCAAGTCGTTCCCCAGGCAGTTCGCGACTTGGAGGGAACCTATGTCGGGTCGTGGACCCTCTTTGGAATTGACGAAGAGAGCAAGGTGGTCAAGCTAGCCTCTTGGACAGATACTATCAAGGCTGAGAACCCCCAGATGGACGATGAACAGGCATATGTTCTCACGACTAGCGAGATGGTATTCGATGGTAGCGATGCCCCTCCGGTGCAATTCACTGGGAAAGAGGGGTATTTTCTGATGCCGGATGGCAGTCTCGGAGAATATTTCATTGAAACATTCGGACAAATTGCCAAGAGTACTCAGTTGGGTGAAAACGTCTGGATTTCAGTGACGCCGGCCTCTGCCGAAGATCTGGCTTCCTATCGTCTTCCGAATGATTCCTCTGGTCAGCATGTCCTTGTTAAGGTGGTTACCAGCGAAGAAGGGATTGAAATCCACCGAATTACTCGTGTAACGACTGTCACTTGGATAGAGCAAGCAGGTCAGGACCGATCGATTCAGTTTGTCAGCCTTCAGGGATTTCATAAACGACAATCGGAATGTAAGTTTACACTAGGTAGAGGGGACGCAAGCCTAAGGGGCGGTTCTTCAATCGAATTGACGTCTCCTCTTGCGTATGCTATAATCCCCTTGTGCTACTTAGTTCACTGATTGAACAAATGTAGCGGATCATTTTCCCTCAGTCGGGAGCGGCAAGGCTTGCAGTAGCGATGTGTTGTTGGCGCAACTCCCAATAAATTCGCGACAACCACGTACAGAACCGGCTAAGTCAGCATCGGCAAGCATCTACTAGAGAACAGTAGGTCCTCGACACGCAAGTGTGTAGGGGAGATTAGGGTCACGTCTCCTGCTGTCCATTTAGCGAATCTTGCTGTTATCTCCCCTTGATCCTAGGCTCTTGATCTTCAGCACTCGATCTTCAGATAGAGGTTACTGCGATCTATGCGGCAAGCCTGAAGTTCCGTGTTCCGATCCTATAGCCTGTTTCTCTCCATGCGTGGCAGCAGCATAAGCAACTCTGTCGCTGCGTCCGGGTCTCTGCGTCTGCTTGATCACCCATGCAAGTTTTTTACCGCACTGTACAATTACTGAAGGATTTTGACTCATGAGAATTGGACTGGTCGATCTTGATACCTCGCATCCTCAGAACTGGATTCCCGTCCTGCGCCGCCTGGGTCACGAAGTAATCGGCGTTTGGGACGGCGGCGATGTACATCCACAAGGCTATAGCGCGAAGTTCACTGCTGATCATCAAATACCTACCGTCTTTACCGATTTAGTTAGCATGGCTGCTGAGGTTGATTGCGCTATCTTGCACGGTTGCAATTGGGACAGTCATGTTGCCAAGGCCCGCCCCTTTGTAGAAGCTGGCAAAGCAGTGCTAATCGATAAGCCTTTGGCGGGAAATTTAGCTGACTTGCAGCAAATACGAAGTTGGTTATTGGGTGGTGCGCGTATTGCTGGCGGATCTTCACTGCTTTACGCCTATGAGGTGCAAAAGTGGCTGGCTCAACCCGCAAGCGAACGAGGAGAAGCCCACACCGTCTTCTGCGGCTGCGCGGTCGATGAGTTTAACTATGGTATCCACGCATTTTCTTTGTTAACGGGTTTGTTGGGTGGGGGCGCTGCTACTGTGCGCCATCTTCATCACCATGTGCAGGAGTTGATTCAGGTGACGTGGCAAGATGGGCGTACAGGGTTGCTATGCGTTGGCACGGCTGCTAAGTGGATGCCGTTTTATGCCACGATTGTCACCGAACTTGCGCCGCATCACATGATCTGCGATGCCAGCACACTCTATAGCGCACTGTTGGAAGCTGTCTTGCCCTATCTCGCCGGGGAAACAGACAGTGCACCACTGCCGGTTGAAACGTGGCTCCAGCCGGAACTCTGTGCACTGGCGGCGCGCTATTCGCGGCTTCATGGGGGGCAAGAGGTATGCTTAGATACGCTGCCACAGTTTCCCGGCGCGCTAGATAACCGCTATGATGGTGCGCTCTTTGCCCAGGGATACCGGCTGGCGAAGTACCCCCAAGTTGTGCAGCCGTGATGGCGAATCTGTACTAGTTAGTCTATAAAAGTTAATCTATAAAAGGTTAATCGCTAAAAGGAATACAGATGACTCTCCGAGCAGCTCTCATTGGTTGTGGTGGACTAGGCAAAGTCCATGCCCAGATGGTAAGCCAGTTGGACGGCCTGCAAATGGTCGCATTTTGCGATGTGGATCGGGTGCGTGCTGAAAGCTATTGTCAGGAGTTTGCTGGTTCGCAAGATGGTGCCTATGCGACTACGGATGTGCAACGTGTCTTGAGTGATGATTCGATCCAGGTGGTTTATATCTGTACCCACCACGATACACACGCCGAGTTTTGTATTCGTGCTGCGGAAGCGGGAAAGCACATTCTGGTTGAAAAGCCGCTTGCCCTAAAGGTCGAAGAATGTATCGCTATTGGTCAGGCCGTTCAGCAATACGGCGTCACGCTGATGACTGCGTTCAAGATGCGCTATTTTGACATGATCCGCAAGGCAAAGGAACTGATTCCGAACCCGCTTGTCGTCACCATGCAGATGATGGATAATCGTTGGGCCAACGATATGTGGGCCAATGATCCTGTGAAGGGTGGTGGCAACGTGCTCAGCCAGGGAGTCCACTCCTGCGATATTATGCGCTATGTAGCGGGCAGCGATCCGCTCTCGGTCTATGCTGTGGGCCAGAACTACTATCAGCAGACCGGCGTGATCGATAATATGGCTGCGGTTTACCGCTTTGCCAATGCTGTCACCGGCAACCTTGTGCAAGGTGACTGCCATACTCCCTCTTTGACCAGCAAGTTCTTTATGCAAATTTTTGCAGAAAACTGCTCGGCTACCCTCTCCGACCGCCTTACGACGCTCATCTACCAGGAACGTGGCAAAGAGCCTGTGGTTTATAAAGGCTCTGAAACAGGATTTCTTGAAGAGAACCGTGATTTTATCCATGCACTACAAAATGGGTTGCCTGCGCCCATTGACGCCCGCGATGGTCTATTGGCGACGCTCATGATCCTCCAGGGCTTCAAATCGATTGCCACTGGTGAGCCACAGCCCATTGCCAGCCTGCTAGACTAACTCACTCAGTCTAGCTCCGTTGCGCTAAGCACCCCTGCACTTGGCGAACCCGATCCATGCGCCGGATCGCTAGCATCTATCTTCACTCTGTTAGCAGTCTACGAATCGACCCTGGCCGCGTCTCCAAATCCCGGCCGTCTAGATAAAGTCGAGATACATTCGTGATCGTTGCGCCCTAAGCTGAATTAGTTGAGGAGAGTAGAGATGAAGCTAAAGTATACCGTAGTCCGTTTGCTCAGTTTTATTGCCCTGCTGGCACTACTCGTAGCGTGTACTGCTCCCAGTGCCACGACGTCTGGTGACAGTAGCAATACAGAGGCTGGAGCCAGTGAAGCATCCACCGAAATCGTGATGTGGCGTTTTCCGCTGATGGATGATCAAGAGGCGGAGACCGCAGCTTGGGATGAAGTGATTGCCAGCTTCAACGAAGAGCATCCCAACGTCAAGATCACAATTGAAACGCAGCCCTGGGATGATCGCCGCCAAAAGCTGCTTTCGGCGATTGGCACAGGACGGGGTCCTGATGTCTTTTATATGAACCCGGATATGATTTCACAGTTTGCTCTCAGTAATGCCATTGTTCCGATCAGTGACTATGTGACTGATGAGGAGACTGAGAAGTTTAACCCTGGTACGTTGATTCCGTGGGAGGGCGAGCTTTACGCCTTGCCCATTCTCCAAAATTCCGTAGTACACATCTACAACACGGATCTGGTGGCTGAACTTGGCCTTGACCCGGAAAATCTGCCGACGACCATTGCCGAGTTTGAAGAGTGGGCTCAGGTCGCCAAAGAGAATGATGTCTTTGTCAGTACCTGGTCGGGCAATACGGCTACAAGTGGCCTAACCGCTTTGATTTGGCAGTTTGGCGGCGAAATCTACGATGAAGACGGTAATGTGATCGTCGACAGCCCTGAGACGGTGGCGGCGATGACCTTCTTGAAGCGCATGTACGATGAAGGTTGGGTTCCTCCCGACTCGATTACGTCCGGCAGCGAGGAGCAAACCGATGCTTTCCGTAATGGGCAGGTGCTTTCTATCCTGATGGATGGTAACTCGTTCTATGGCTCGCGTGAGACCTATGTGAATAACTTTAACTGGGCATTTGGGCCAGTTCTCTCTGAGCAGCGCCAGGTGACAAGCGGCACTGTTGGTTCCTACGCCGTCAGTTCTAAGGCCGCCGATCCGGCCATCGCCGTAGAGTGGATCAAGCACGTGACCGACACCGAGAATTCGGTTAAGATCAACAAGACCGTTGGCTATCTGCCACCCCTCAAGGAAGCAGCCTCCTTCTATGAAGGTGACGAGGCATTCCAGACCTTGTTGGAACGTGCCTCATATGTGCAAGTTGACCCCATCTTCCCTTCTGCCAGCCAAGCCTACATCATCCTGGCTGAAGAGGCGCAAGCAATTATGACGGGGGACAAGACGCCCGAACAAGCAGTTGCAGATATGCAGAGCCGTATTGATGAGGCCAAGAGCCAGTTGGAGCCGTAACTGCTGCTTAACGACTGCTGCGCCGTCTATCCGTACGTCTGAGCCAACGGATTGCGGCATTTGTGGCTGGGGAGCGTTCACGCTCCCCAGCCAGCACTCTCTACTCCGCATGAGGAGATGCCTATGTCCAAGCTGAATCCTTCCGTCCAATCGGCCTATCTTGGTGATAAGAATGCTGCGCTCCCCCGGCCCTCTTGGCTCAGCCGGGCGCGGCGTGAGCTAAAACGCAACAGCTTTGCCTATATTGTGATGATCCCCGTTGTCATCCATTTTCTGCTTTTCGAGTTTGGCCCTTTTCTCTTTAGTTTTGTATTAACTTTTATGGATTGGCCCCTGATTGGTGCCGCCGATTTTGTCGGTCTTGCCAACTGGCGTGCTTCATTTGGTGATCCATTGGTCTGGCGCTCACTCTGGAATACAACGCTGTTTGCCCTCTATTATGTCTTTCCCACCGTCACGCTGGGATTTCTGCTGGCACTCTTGATCAGCAGCGATCTTCCTGGCACTCGCCTGTTGCGAATTACCGTGCTTGTGCCCTATGTCACCTCTGGCGTTATTGTGGCGGGCATCTGGCAATACATCTTTAAGGGCAACGAAAACGGTCTCTTTAACTATTTTATTGGCCTCTTTGGGATTGCGCCCAAGGCTTATTTCTCGGATACGACGCTGGCGATGATTGTGCTGGCGAGTTTGAGTATCTTCCGCATCAGCGGTTATCTGATGATCTACTACTTGGCTGGTTTGAGGTCTATTCCTCGTCACCTCTATGAGGCGGCGGAGATTGACGGTGCAAATGGTTTTCAATCGGTTTGGTACATTACCCTGCCACTGCTGCGTCCGATTCATTTCTTCGTGGCAGTGATCACCACGATTGGTGCTTTCCAGGTCTTTGAACAGATGTATGTCATCACCCGTGGCGGGCCAGCCTTTTCGACTACAACCATCGTCTACTACCTCTACCAAGTTGGCTTCAATATGTTGCGGATGGGCTATGCAACTGTGGTCGCCTTTATTCTGTTTGTCGTCGTTTTCGCCCTTTCCACGATACAGCGCCGCTATCTAGGCAAAGAAGTGAGCTACTACTAACTGAGTTTTTGGTAGCTACGCTGTGTGTGCTATGCCACAGTCGTAAAAGTCGTAAATGGTGGCCCTAGCACCTGTAACGGTCAATGTTTGTCCAGAGGCGTTTCTCAGAAAGTTAGCTGTTATGGTACGCAGATACTCTCTTCCTCAACTTGTCTTTAACTACCTCGTCATGGCTGTGCTGGTGATTGCCTATGTGATTCCTTTTACGCTGATGGTCTTGGGGTCGTTGCGCGAGTCGGTTAACTTTATCCCCGATCTAGGCTATATGCTTAGCGAGAACACACTGGCAAATTTCCTCTACATCATCCGGCGCGAACTCTTTCCGCGCTGGTTTTTGAACTCAGTAATCTTTGCGGTTGTTCCTGTCCTGACGCAAGCTGTCTTGTGCACGCTGATTGGTTATGTTTTTGCGCGCAAGGACTTTGTGGGCAAATCTGCTCTGTTTTGGATCATGGTCTCCATGATCATCATTCCTACTCAATTGCTCGTTATTCCCCAATACATACTCTTTAACTGGTTTGACTGGATTGATCGCTATTGGGCCATCCTTGTGCCCGATCTATGGGCAATTATCGGCGTCTTCTTTGCACGCCAGTACCTGCAAACCATTCCCAAGGAAATCGATGAAGCTGCCTTTTTGGATGGTGCCAATGATTGGCAGGTTTTCTTCCGGATGATCATGCCCTTGTGTGCGCCGGCCATTGCTACCATTGCAACGTTTCGCTTCATTTCCAATTGGAACGATCTTTTCCGCCCGCTGATCTTTATGCTCTCGGAGCGCATGTTTCCTTTGCCGGTCGGCTTGGCTGCACTCTACTCGATAGAGGGCAACTTTGGTGTTCAAATGGCAGCAGCCACTTTGGCTTTTATTCCAACCTTTTCGATCTTCTTGCTCTTCCAGCGCTACTTCACACAGGGCGTTCAAATGTCTGCCCTCGATTAACCCCAATGCCGACTTCGTTCTGACTTATGTATCTTGCGAATTTCTCTCCCCTGTGATTGCGGTCAAGCAATTGCAGGGTGTGTTGTTGCCAATCGAAGCATATGAAGGAGGGCCATGATGAGTCGTAACGTTCGTATCGCGGCAGTACAACTACCCGCTTGGAGTGAAGGAGATACCCCGGCAGCGCGCTATCAATACCGCTGTCAAGCCGCTCTCTATTGGCTTAAACAGGCCGGAGAGGCAGGGGCTGACCTCGTTTGTCTTGGTGAAACTTGCACGGGTGAAGAAGTTATCGAAGATGCCTATACCAACCCATTTACACAACAAGCGGCTGCGCTTGCTGTCCAGTACCAGATGAATGTGATTCTGCCGATTGCGGGGCTGGTCGAAGGGCTGCGCCGCAATGTGGCACTGGTGATTGACCGTAGCGGCACGATTGCCGGTCATTACTTAAAAGTTCACCCCACGCGCCGTGAGATGAGTGACGGCGCGATCCCCGGCGATAACTTTCCTGTCTTTAACCTAGATTTCGGCTGTGTGGGTGTGGCAATCTGCCACGATCTCAGCTTCCCCGAAAGCACGCGTGTCCTTGCCTTGCGCGGTGCAGAGATCCTGGTTTGGCCCACTTGGTGGAGCGGTTGGGGAGAGGAACTCTGCTATGCTGTGATTCGCAGCCGCGCCATTGACAATGGCACTTGGCTTGTAACTGCGAGCTTTGGCATACAGGATGAGAAGGCGTGGCGACCTGGCATGGTCTTGGGGCGTAGCGGCGTGATCGCTCCCGATGGTCTGATTCTTTCCAATGCAGGACGCTATGTGGGAAAGGCAATCACCGAGATAGACCTAGACAAGCCGCGCCTCGCCCATGCCTTTTCTTTTGGTGATGAGGGAGACTTTTGGACTTCGGTGCTGGCAGATCGCCGTCCCGATGCCTATGGCGCGATTACAGACCCTGATTTTGTCATTCCGGCAGTACCGCCTGCGGAGCGTAACTTGCTTGCTGTGCGCGGGCAAATTCCCCTCGCTGCTACGCCGACCTCTGAACCTGTCGCATAGCATAGCCGTAGCGAGAGCCAAGCAGGGAGCAGAAGATACCTTCCTCGGAGCCGGGAACCCTCTGGGTGGCTCCAAGGAAGATTGCAAATCGTAATAATCCAAAAATCAAGCATGGAAGCGATGACGATGGAACAAATTGACGATATCTCTGTCGCTTGGGCACAGCGAATGGCAAATGATCGCCAGAGCTTGCAGCGCCGCGATACGGAGAACTTTCTACGAACGCTCACCGAAGCGGTCTATACCCAACGTAACAGCCGCTGGCAGCGAGATTATAGCTCTGTTGAAAACTATGATCGCTCGGTCGCGCCCATGCGCGCCGAGTGGGGCGAGTGTGTGGGCCTCTTTGACTTGGCGGCGCAAAATGAGCAGGTGACGCTCACCCCTTATGTAGAAACCGAAGATTTTACTGCTTATTGGCTGGTTGTACCCATGACCATAAATAGTTTGGCTCTGGCCCCAGACCAGGCTGCTCCTGTGATTCATGCGCGTGCCATTCTGGCGCTGCCCAAAGCACAGACCGGGCCACGCCAACTGGTCATTGCACAACATGGGATTGGCTGCTGTCCGGAGCGCGTCTTTGGCATGGTGGACGAGGGCAATCTTTACCATAGTTACGGGCGGCGACTGGTCGAAGCTGGGTATGCTGTGCTCGCACCCATCCATATTACAGAGCACCAGCCGCGCGCCCGTTTGCAACGCATGTGTATCATGTTGGGCAAAACCCTTTGGGGATTGGAGATTAGCAAGATGAGGGCGCTGCTGGATCACGTCCTGGCTCGGCCAGAGATCAAGCCCACGGGTGCTGGTATGTGGGGCATTAGTTTGGGCGGTGCCTATACCATGTTTACCAGCGTGTTGGAGCCTCGCATTCATGCCGCTGTTTGTACAGCTTGGTTCAACGACCGTTTACGCAAGATGATTATTGATGACCCGCGCCATAGTTGCTTTCTCTCTACGACAGAAGAGCACATCTTTATCCCTGGTTGGCTGCGCAACTTTGGCGATAGCGATCTGATCTCGCTCATCTGCCCGCGCCCTATGCTCATCCAGTCCGGCCGCGGTGATGGCATTGGCTGGTGGCCCTGGCTAGAAGATGAATTCTGCGTTGCCCAGGAGCATTATGCCCAATTGGGGATGGTTGAACGCCTGGAGATGTACATGCACGACGGTGGTCATGAAATTGATGTCTCCTCTGGCCTGAAGTTTCTCCAACGTTGGCTGCCTAGCGCGTAAATTTGTTAGCTCACGTAGAGACGCAGCGGCGCGAAGAAAAAAGCCCAATCTCTCGCTCTGCGTCTCTACGTGAGACATGTTTATCATCCTACTCTTCATCTCTCTTTGGTCCTATCTAAACCCTAAAAAATCAGGTTGCGCCACGTACAATGGCGGTGCTATAATCGGCAAACGGGCCGCAGCCCTCCTACTATTCTTCTCTACCACCAAGCATGTTCAGTTGTACTGAACGCAACATATTCTCAACTCTGATAGCGCAGATTAAGGTCGTGCAATCCTCCGGCGTGCTAAGCGTCTGGATAGTACGAATTTGTGTTCCCTATTGATTTCTCTATGTAAGGAGATGACATAATGGCAGCACGGTTAAATAGGCGGCGGTTTCTGCAAACAGCAGCCGCAGCCAGCGCGGGAGTTTCACTGATGGGATTAGGTGCTTGTTCCACGCCGAGTGCAGCACCTGTAACCACAGGCAGTGGTGAAGAGTCAAAAGAATTATTGTTTTGGGCCTGGGACGAACCCATCAGCGAACTGATGAAGCAGGGCTTTGAGACGAAATTTCCAGACCACGTCGCCAGACACGAGATCATTGCGAACTACAGCGACACATTTTATACCTCGCTGGTGGCTGGCACTGGTTTGCCGGATTGCGCTTGGGAAGATGCACACAGCTATCAGAAGCTAGCACGCACAGGTCAACTACTGCCGCTAGATGACTTCTTGGCACCCTATAAGAC
>CAMPHP010000050.1 GCA_946885925.1 uncultured Litorilinea sp. | reverse complement strand
CATGCCAGTCTCTACCGTAGCGTCCAACGGGACAGAGATTGTTAAATCGTCTGGAACCGAATCGTAGACAGCGTAGTCGCCGGTCTAAGGAGAGGAGTGGATGCGCATTCCCATTGAGCAACAAGTGATCGCGGTGATTTTTGGTCTCACACTGCTTCTGGTCACAATTCAATTAGTTCGAAAGCACCGGCTGCGGGAGGAATACGCGCTGGTGTGGATGGGTGCAAGTATTGCTATTTTTATCTTAATCGTAGTCGAACCGCTCGTAGGTTTCTTAGCGCGGCTCTTTGCCGTGACCTATGCCCCAACGCTGATCCTGGTCTTTGGCATTCTGTTCTGTATGGTGCTTTTGCTCTCGCAGACAGTGACGATTTCATTCCAGGCCAACCGCATTCGCGATTTGGCGCAGGCGATGGGGATGCTCGAATGGCGCTTGCGCCATTTAGAGCGCGTCATGGCAAGCCACACAGCCGCGCCCGTGCCACCTGCCCCCGTGCAGGCAGCGCCGGTACTTTCCCAAGCGATGGACGCCATGACCCCACCTGTGGGACAACCGAATGGACAGCACAGTCCTGATGGACTGGCTGGTGAGAAGACTAGTAGTGATAAGCCCACTAGTAATACAGCCACGGGCAGGAACAAACCGAGTAGTGACAAGCCCAGTAAGGTGTTGGTGTTGGGGCTGGATGGCGCAACCTTTGATTTGATCAAACCGTGGGCAGCGGCGGGCTATTTGCCTACACTCAAGCGGCTGATGGACGAAGGCGCGCATGGTTCATTGCGTAGCACCACGCCTCCCATGACTGGCCCTGCTTGGACTTCCTTTGCAACAGGTGTCAACCCTGGCAAGCATCGTTTGTATGATTGGATTGCGCGCGACGAGGGGGAATATACCTTCTCGCCGGTCACAGCATTGGATATGGAAGCGCCCACGCTCTATACATTGTTGAGCGATGCGGGGCGGCGTGTCTGTGCCTTGAATGTTCCAATGACCTACCCCCCTACACCCGTGAATGGTGTGATGGTGTCGGGACTCCCAGCACCGAGCCTCAAAGTACCCATTACCTATCCTCCCAATCTGTTGAATGAGATTATGGCGGCAGTGGGTGATTACATCCTCTATCCTGATCCTGGGCAAGCCTATTCGGATGCAGGGGTCGATGCTTTCCTGGAGCGGCTCTATCGCACCACCGATCTACGCATCCAGACCCTGGACTATCTGCGGAGTCGTGAGGATTGGGATTTTGCGATGGTGGTCTTTAATGGCACAGACACCATCTCGCATGCCATGTGGAAGTACATGGACAAGCGCCACCCGCTACATGACCCTGCTGCGGCGCAGAAGTATGGCAACGCCATCCGTGACTACTATGCCTATTTAGATGGCAAATTAGCACACTATGTGGATGAATTGCCTGATGATACGACACTCGTGGTCATGTCTGATCATGGCTTTGGCCCTTTCCACAAGTTTATCCATGTCAACAACTGGCTCTTGCAAGAGGGCTTCATGACAGTCAATCCTGGTTTACGCACAGGGTTGAAACGCGCCATGTTCCGCCAAGGTTTTTCACCCATGAATGTCTATGACACACTCATGCGGCTGGGGCTGGGAGCATTGAAGCGCGAGGTCGTGCGCGGTCAGGGGCAAGGATTGCTCAAGACGCTTTTCCTCTCCTTTGAAGATATTGACTGGAGCCGCACACAAGCGTACTCGCTGGGTAATGTGGGGCAGGTCTATCTCAATGTGGTGGGACGCGAGCCACAAGGCTGTGTGCACCCTGGGGAAGAGTACGAGCGGGTACGTGAGGAGATCATTGCCAAGTTGCAAACCTTGCGTGACCCTGAGACCGGCGATCTGGTGGTAGAGTCTATCTATCGCCGCGAGGAATTATATTCAGGCGATTTCTTAGACAAAGCGCCTGATATTGTCTTCCTGCCACGCCGGTTGGAATACTTTGGTTTTGGCGAATATGAATTTGGTTCGCACAAAATCATCGAATCCATGCGCCGGGGCATTTCGGGCACTCATCGCATGAACGGCATTTTCATGGCCTATGGCGCTGCTATTCAGCCGGGTACCGTGGTGGAGGATGCTTGTTTGTATGATTTAGCTCCTACCATTTTACACTTGATGAATGAGCCGGTCGCTGAACATATGGATGGCCGCGTTCTGAGCGAGGTATTCGTGCCTGATGTCGCTTCGGCAATGGCACAACGCCGCGCAACACGCAGCCAAAATGGCAACGAGAGCGGCTCTTCCGGCGCGAGTGCTGGCGGGGAGGTGCTGAGTGCTGAGGACAAGAAGCTGTTGGCGGAGCGTCTCCGCAATTTAGGATATGTGGGCTAGCGTATGTGCGCTCTGCCGGTGAATGTCTTTACGGTGGACTTGGAAGAGTGGTTCCAGGGATTAACCAGTACCAATCCTCAGGTGGCAAAGTGGGACGAGTATGAGAGCCGAGTTGTCTCGGCTACACACTTGTTACTTGGCATCCTGCGCGAACATAATGTACGTGCCACCTTCTTTACGCTAGGTCATGTGGCAGACCGCCATCCGGCATTGATGGAAAATATCTGTGCCGATGGGCATGAACTAGGGATTCACGGCTATTATCACCGTTTCGTCTATCGTCTGACACCCGCTGAATTTGAGGCAGAGATCACGCGTAGCATTGAAGCGGTGATGCGCGTGAATGGCGAAATGCCACAAGGGCACCGCGCTCCCTACTTTTCGGTGAATGGCACAACACCCTGGGCCTTTGAGGTGCTAGCCCGCAACGGGTTGCGCTATGATAGCAGTGTTTTTCCCACCCGCAATATGCTCTATGGTTTCCCTGGCGCGCCACGCCTTCCCTACCGGATGGCGGAGCATAACCTCTGGGAACTACCGGCTTCAACAGTACGTTGGGCAGGGCGGACATGGCCGATGTCGGGTGGGTTTTATGTCCGTGCGCTGCCCTATATGGTGACTCGTTGGGCAATCCAACGGCTGCACCGAGCGGGTGAACCGGCGATCCTTTATATCCATCCGTGGGAGTTGGACTTGGGCCAGCGCTATCGCCAAGTCACCCCGCGTGAACGAATAACCCATTACCACGGGCGACGTGGCCTGGCTGCAAAGCTCCACCAACTTTTCTCTGATTTCCGTTTTGGCCCTATGCGCGACCTCGTGGCAACTCTGGAGGGAGAGCAGCCAACGGTCGCCACCATGACCCACGGCTAATGCTATGCGTGTAACAGAATTGTGCCGACAAGAGTGGGGCAGATGGGATGCCTATGTACGCCAAAGCGCGGGGGGATTACCCCAGCATTTGGCTGGCTGGCAGACCGTCTTGCAGAACACCTATGGCTATGAAACTCGCTATCTGCTGGCTGAGCATGAGCCGGGCACGATTGCGGGTGTGCTGCCGCTCTTTGTCGTTCGCAGCCCGTTGTTGGGCGCTACATTGACTACACTGCCTGGGGGGCTTTGTGCCGATGATGAAGAGGCCGCGCTTGCGCTCTTAACCGAGGCACAGACGCTTACCCGTGTGATGCGTGCCAAACGTCTTGTGCTGCACGATTCGCGAGAATCATGGCCGGGCGGGTTTCATACAACCTGCGACCACGAAGATTGGACAATCGATCTGCGCGCAGGAGAGGAAGCAGTCTCAGCAAAATTGGATCGCAATATCCGCCGCCAAATCCGCATTGCCCAACGTAACGAACTTACCGCGGTTGTGGATCGCACTGGTGAGCGGTTGGATGACTTTTATGCGGTGATGAGCCGCTTTACCCACCAGGCTGGTACGCCCATCTTTGCGCGTAAATTCTTGGCCGAAGTGATCGCAGCGTTCCCTAATGGCTTTAGCATCGTCATGGTCTATCAGGGCGCGCAGCCCATAGGTGGCTATTTCCAGTTGGAATTAGGCAAGGCCACCTATGGGGCTTGGGGAGCAACACTCCACGAATTCTTAGAATTGCGTCCGGTTTATCTAGCATATTGGACGATTATTGCTGATTCGATTGTACGGGGTTTTGACACATTAGATATGGGGCGCAGCCCGGCAGGGTCCAATGCTTCTAAGTATAAGAGCCAATGGGCCACATGTTCGCGACCTATCTACCAGCAGACGTGGACACCAGGGGTAGACGCAGGGGCGCAGCATGCTTTGAGTATTGCGCGACAAGCCCAGTCTGACGAACGGTTTCAGACATTCCGCCGCATCTGGCCTCGACTGCCGCTGCCAGTGGCCGAATTCGTGGGGCCATTGTTGCGCCGTCAAATCCCCTTTGGTTAAAGGATTGCATATTTCCCTTCAATGCTGCTATTCCTTCCACATGAACCTTCACATGATTGATTCATGTATTTGTGATGGCTTTATAGTGGGTGCTAGCAGACATCAAAGATAGCGGGAATGGAACTAGGGTGTTGGTGGGGAGAGGGAGCCGTCATTGTTGATCAATCGGTTGGTCAATCGTAAGTCACAAATGGATGGTCAAAGTGTAGCGGCAGGGATCATGCCAGGGGCGGCATCATCATCGCTGTTGCATCATTTGGCGCGGACAGAAGTCTTTTTAGCAATCGGGTTGATCTTTATCTGGGGGGCGGTGCTGGCTGGTAGTGCGGCCTTGTTGCCCACCCAAGCTGCCAGTTGGCTGACATTTCTGGCATTGGTGATCCTGCCAGGTTATCTACTCGGTGATCTGCTGACTGTGCAACTCGATCTGGATCAGCCAGAGCGGCTGGCCTTGTCCTTCCCCTTGGGCATGGCGGTCTTAGCGCTGCCAGGGTTGGCGGCACTGCTACTGCATTGGCGTGTGGATGAACTGGCGCTTGGTTGGGCGGCGACGACGGGTGTCGTGATCGTGGCATGGCTGGTTATGATTGGTCTGCGTGCCCGGGCCAATGTCGAGCGAACGCCCAGCGCGCCGTGGAAGGCAGACGAGATTGCGTTGGCTGCGCTGCTGCTGGTGGCCTTTGTGGCAATGTTACCTGCACTCACGCTCTATAAGATCGACGGTGATGCCTATGCTGTCAACTCTTTTGCTGCCGATGCGTTGGCAGGGCTGCCCCTGAACCAAGCAGAACCGCTCTTTGGTACTGACTTGGGGCCAGGTGTGCGTATGGCCTTTAACCAGTCCTTGCCTCTCGCCTACTTATGGTCCTACTGGTCGGGGCTTGATCAGATTGAACTAACCGCGGTCGCCTCACGCGCCATGATCGCGCTTTGGGCGATTTTTGTTAGCTATATTCTGGGTCGTGCCGCAGGAATGGATTTACCGGAACCAGTGCGCGGGCGACGATTTGGGCTGTTGGTCGCATCGATCCAAGTGCTGATTTATATGGCTGCGCCTTTCTTGCGTGGCGATAATGTAAGCCTCTTTTTCTTTGAGCGCACTACTGCCGATAAGTTCATGGTGCCGATTACGATGCTGCCAGTCGTGTTGGCGTTGGGGATTCACTATCTCCGCAATGGTAGCCGTGGTGTCTGGTGGGCTGCGGCTATTGGTACGCTTGCTGTATCAGCGATTCATCCCCTGATTGCAGCGATGTTGGCCCTGGCGTTGGGTGCATTTAGCGGGCTGCACTTTCTGTTGAACGTGCGGCAGCGAGTGGCAATGTGGCGCAGCGTGGCGTTAGGCTCCCTGATCATCGCGGCCATGTTTCTGCCGATTGTGCAGTTGGTGCTATCACGTGGCGAAGCGCCCTTGGCATCCTCCTATCCAACTAGCCTGGCAGGATGGCCTGTGGGCTACCGGCTGGTGCCAGCCTTGCCCTTTGTCAATGTTGCTACGTTGGATGTCTATGGGCCTCTGCCTGATTTAACCCAACTGGATGCCTCGGAGGTCAACAGCAGCACAGACCCCTTTTTGATCTGGCGTTTTGCCGTCAATATGGCACGGCGGCGGTTGCTTTTGTTTAGCCTGGATCGCTATATCTCTGACCCCAACATTTTGTTAGAGCCACCCTATTTGCTGGCACTCTTGCTGCTGCCCTTGCTATTGCCCGGCATTCGTCGCAGTCTGGGCGCGCAGTTGGCACTAAGTGTGAGCATGGCTGTGTTGATGGTGATGTATAACCCAATCATCACGCCGCTCATCGGGGATCAGGTGATGCCCTGGATTCTGTGGCGTTTTGTCTGGCTTTTGCCCTATGCCTTGACGATTGGGCTGGCGATGGCTCCCGGTTTGAATGGGGCCGCGCG
This sequence comes from uncultured Litorilinea sp., assembly GCA_946885925.1. Next base: position 4,501 of record CAMPHP010000050.1, on the reverse strand, counting down.
CGCTGTCGGGCGGCAGGTAAGCGCAACTGCTGGAAGTGCACGCTTACGCAGCGAAACCGTGCTGACACGCTATACGACGTTTGCTACTGTGGTCGCGCTGGCACTGCTGCTGACGCCGCTTGTGTTACGCAACTTGCAGAGCATGCAGGAGCGTGCAGCGTTTCCCTATTTCTTCCCAACACCGCAACGGCTCTTGAGCAAGTTGTCGGAATTAACGGCAGCGCATGGCCCAACGACGGTGATGGCAGACCAGGACTTGAGCGTTTCGATACCGGCCTATGTGGCAAACGCGCATATTGTGGCCCATCGTGTGCCGACCACGAGCGAAGTCTTTCCTGCCACGCAGCAAGATGTGGCACTGCAAAGACTGATCGATCAGGCGGCCTTTTTCCAATCGCGTTACCTCACAACCTCAACGATAGAGATTTTGGATCGCTATCAGGTGGGGTATATCGTCGCACCCAGCGGCTCTAACTTAGAGGTGCAATTACGTCTTGCGCCGCAAAGCTTTGAGTGGATCATGGATGACCAATCCTATTCGCTCTATGCCGTGAATGAGATACCCGCGTTGAGTGCATCTGTGCAGGGCAATACAGCCCTGGCCGAACGGCAATGGGCAGAGGCAGAGACGCAATATCGGGAAGCATTGGCTGAAAATCCTGGCGACCTGCTGGCGCTGGTGGGCATGGGTGAAATTACACATGTTCGCGGCCGCTTTAACGAGGCACTTAATTGGTATAAGCAGGCACTAGCACAGGCGGATGTGGCGGTGCTGCATTATCGTTTGGGCCAGTTGTATACACAATTGGGACAGCTTGAATTGGCAATGGCGGAATTTGATATTGCCCAAACCCAAGCGCCCAATGTAGCGCGCTATCATGTGGCGGCTGGCGACGCCTGTTTGGGAATGGAAGATGAGGCTTGCGCGGGTGAGCAATATGCCCAGGCAGCGGCTAATCGCAACCTGCCCGATGACGCCTCGGAATTGATCGCGCTGGCTGACCTTTGGCGGCAACGTGGTCGTGCGGATCATGCGCTGTCGCTCTATGCCAATGCCGCAGAATACCAGCCCAGTGAAGTGAACCAATTGATGTTGGCAAGCGCCTATTATGAGGAAGCGCGCTATGGTGAGGCACAGGAACTGTTGACGCGCTTACGCAGCCACTATCCTCTCTCTAATGATGTGTGGACCCTCTCGGCGGAAGTCCAAGTGGCGCAAGCAGATTATGAGGGTGCAGTGGCACTTTACCGGCGCGCAGTGTGGGTGCAGGACCTAACCGGACAAGAGTCGGCAGTTACCCGATTGGCGTTGGCGCGTACCCTGCTCACAGCGAACCGCGTGGTGGAAGCGCAGCGTGAGTTGGACCGGGTCTTGGCGCTGCAACCCAATAATGCACAAGCCTATGCTTTACAGGGTGATATCCATCGCGCTTTGCACGACGAACAAGCGGCTACAGTCGCCTATCAGAAAGCATTTCGTCTCGACCCTACGCAAGTGCAGTTATATCTGGCGCTGAATAACCAATTCCGCCAGTTGGGTGGGGAGCAGTCAGAAATGCTTGATTTGCTAGAGACCGCCATGCGTGCTAACCCCGATGAGCCGACGCTGGCGTTGGCCCTGGGTGATCAATTGCAACGTCAGGGAGAAACCGAGCGTGCCATTGATGCCTATCAGTCGGCGTTGGATATGTTTGAACTGGCATCCTTGAGCAACAGTTTGGTCTTACGTGGTAACGACACAAGCCGCGCCTATGTCTATACACGGTTGGCGACGGTGAGCGAAGAGCTGGGCTTGAATGAGCCTGCGATGAACTATTACAGCGCGGCAGTAGCGGCAGTACCAGAAGCAGCCTGGACGCAGTTGATGTATGGCGATGCGTTACGGCGGCGCAACGATGTTACTGCGGCTGAAAATGCCTACCGGCGTGCTATTGCGAATGATCCTGACTTTGCCAATGCCTATGTCCAACTGGCCGATCTATTGACGGCTACGGGTAACAACACCGAGGCGAACACAGTGCGCCAACAGGCGTTGGAGGTTGCCTTTGCCCAGGCGGCAGCGCCAAAGCTGGCACGCAACTTGCCTCCGGTAGGTGGCTCGACACACGGGGAGGGGATTGCCCAATCCTTTAGCTCTGATGTGGATCTGGCAGCTGGCAGCGCCCAGGAACAGGCCGAGCGCCTATTGGGTGAACTGGCAGCCGATGGTGGGCAACTCTTTGCTGTAGAGGATGGGACAGGGGTGTTGAACCTGTTAACCCGTTTGGCACAGAGCACAGGGGATGAGGCGCGCGCAATTGAGCTGTTCCAGCAGGCATTGGAACAGGGAGAGCGTGAGGGCTGGTATCCTACTCTGCTTGCCCAATATCATAAAGGGCTGGGCGACTTATATATGGCTCAGGGGTTGCCATCCAAGGCGGCTGATTCGTACCGCATGGCAAGCCAGCTAGATAGTTGGTGGCCCCAGGCACAACTTGGGTTGGCGCTGGCATTGGAAAACTTAGGTCAGCCCGATGCAGCCCAGGCGCAGTTGGAGAGTGCAGTGGCTGTTGCGCCTGGTTATGTGGAGGCGCAAGTGGCGCTGGCTGATTTCCTTGAGCAACATGGTGAACCCGAACGTGCATTGGAGCTTTATCGCAAGACCGCCGCGGATCATCCCGGCAACCCACGCGCAACATTGGCGCTGGCCCAGGCATGGCAATCACGAAAGATGTGGGATGAGGCCGAGCGCACCTATCGCCGGACACTGGCGCTGACTCCTGGCAATTCCGAGGCATACGTGGAATTGGCTTCGCTGCTCTTGGAACAAGCACGTTATAGCGAAGCAGAACCGATGTTGTCAGCCGCGCTTGAGACCGACCAAACCAACATGAATGCCCACATTCAAATGGGTGTGTTGGAGCAGCAGCGGGGCAATCCCAAGGAGGCTGTCGAGTGGTTTAAGCGGGCTGTGCGCGTGCGCCCGCCTAACCAGCCGGTCAATCTGGTACTGATTGATTTGTTGCAACGCTATGGACATTATGAACTCAGCTTGACCTATCTGCGTGAGGCACTTGCGAGCCAGCCAACCAATCTGGATATGGTGCTACGACAAGCACGCGCCCAGCGCTATCTGGGACAAACAGGTGAAGCGTTGACAACGTTGTTAGCTGCATCGGAGCTTAATATGGCCGATGCTCAGCTTTCGGCGGAACTGGGTGAGCTTTACATGTCGCAAGGGCGTCCGGAGGCTGCATTGGCTGCCTATCGTCAGACGATTGCACTCGACCCAGATGAGGAAGCCTACTATATTCGCTTGGCGGCACTGTGGCGTTCACAGGCACAATTCCAGCAGGCTGAGGCTGTGCTGCAAATGGGGCTGCCGATGGTAAAGCAGCCAGCTCCGCTTTATGCAGCCCTGGCGGATCTCTATCTCCAACAAGGCAGGATGGAGGATGCTGTGGGGTTGTTGACCACGGCGATGGACGAAATGGGGCATGAATCGTCATTAGCAATGGCAATGGGGGCCTACTTTGAGGTGCAGGCAATTCAGGGGATTGCACCAGAGGATAGCGCCGAACAATGGTATACTTCCTATCTGGTTGCTGCTCCCACCGATACGGCGGCGCTGATGGCACTTGGTGAGCATTATTTGCGCCGCGGCATGACAGATGAGGCGATGACGCGCTACCAGCAGGTGGTGGCACTGACCCCTACAGCTGCCGCGACCCATGTCGGCTTGGCAACTGCCTATGCTGCTGCCAACCGCGTTGACGACGCAATCGCTGAACTCCAACAGGCGATTATCTTGGAACCTACTTTGGCAGAAGCTTATATGGAGTTAGGGAAACTCTATCGAGCGCAAAGTCGTTTTGATGAAGCGCGGGCTGTGTATGAAAATGGATTGGCGCTGGCACCCCGCGATGGTCCTCTTTACATTGCCTATTGTGATTTTCTGGTAGATCAGGGTGAAGTGGAGCGAGCTACAACTCTGTTGGCGCAGGCAGATCAAATTGCGCCGACTGTGGAAATGTTACTAGCGCGATCTGCCGTGTATACTAAGATGCTCCGCACTGATGCAGCACTAGCTGATCTAGAGGCTGCACGGCTCAAAGAGCCAGGCTCACTGGATGTTTTGCTCGCCCTCGGCGATTATTACCGCGACGCAGGGGATGCACAGAAGGCACAAGTTGCCTATGCGGAGGCAACCAAACTTAGCCCCGGCATTGCTGCCGGTCGGTTGCGGCTTGCACGGCTGTCGCGATGAGATGGGTGGAATAGGAACAAGATGTCTAAATATTTGATTTGTTTAGTGATGGCGCTCTTGACCGCGGCATGTGCCCCGATCTCCGCTGCTCGCGCCCTAAGTCCATCGGTAAGCGCAAAAGGTCAAGAGGTGGCACAGGCAAAGCCACGGGCAGCGCCACACCCGATTGATCCGCGGCTTGCGGACTTGTGGTTTGATATGAGCGTCGGCTCTCAATTGGTTAGCATCTACAATGAATACGCAGGTGAAGACGAT
>CAMPHP010000049.1 GCA_946885925.1 uncultured Litorilinea sp. | reverse complement strand
GCGGAAGGTGCTTTGAAATTGTAGGTGCGTGTCCAGATAGGCTCCACTCCACCCACCCAACATATAGACGCTGCCATTATTCGCCGCAGCGCCAAAATGCCGCCATTCCCCCGCGACAGGTGTATCAATCGTAGTCCACTGGTTGGTCAGCGCATCATAGCGTTCATGATTCTGGATCGTACGCGTCCAACCTCCACCCAGCGCCAAGATGGTCATGCCATCATAGACCAAACTCACGCCCCCGCGTGGGGTGGATAGGCTGGTCAGCCGCTGCCACTCGCCGGAGGGAATCGTATAAGCGGCAAACTCAGCCAACTCGTGCCGCCCATCATAGCCACCCGCGACATAGATCACATCATCGACTAACACCGCACCAAACCACGCAGCGGGGATTGGCAAGTGTGTCACCACTTCCCAATCCTCTGGGCTAGCAGAATCAACCTGCTCCAGAGGAAGCCGCCACAGACGATCCTGCACCGCCTGCCCATTCCAGCCGCCAAGCAGATAAATCGCCTCATCCTGGACGACCAAGGCTGCGCCAGCCAGTGCCAGCGGCAGTTTGCCCCCTGTTGTCCAACGATCTGCATCGCGGTCATAGCGCGCCAGGTCATCATAGAGCAGGATGCCGTTGGGCGCTTCATTGTCAATGCGACTCCCGCCAGCCACAATCAGATCATCGCCGCCTGCAGCCAACGCCAAATTTGCCCGCGGCGACGGCAGCGGCGCACCCCGCCGCCACTGCCCTCTTTCCAGGTCGTAGATCTCTACAAGGTCTAGGGTCTCCCCTTCCTCGCCTTCGCCGCCCACCACATAGATCTGCCCTGCCACCCCTACCGCGGCCATACGGCTGCGCGGCTGTGAGAGAGGCGGTTGGATTTCCCAGCGGCTCGGCAAGTTATTCAATACCGGCTTCCCTACAATGGTCTGCCCGCTGTCGCTTAGCAGTCCCACCGATGACTTGGGGGTGGTATTCCATACAGGCAAGAAGAGCGTGACCAAGGCCATTGCGACGCCAAAAAGCAGCGTCGCAAGTTGCCACGGGCGCGGTTGTGCCTCAAGATTTTCAAGTGGTTCTGGCTCTGGGATCGCCGGTCCGGCATCTTCAACAGGCGCGACCTCTGCCTCTAGCATGACACCAGGAATGACCACCCAGCCCCGTTGTACTAACAGCATCGAGGCTTCCGTGCGGCTGCTGACTTGGAGCTTATCAAATACATTACGCAGATGGACCTTGACCGTATGCGGGCTAATCACCAAAGCGTTGGCGATCTCAACGTTGGTGGCTCCTGTGACCAGCAAGCGCGCCACTTCCATCTCTCGCTCGCTGAGCGGGTTCTCCGGCATGTCACCCACGGGCGCATGTTGTACGTCGCTGTGGGCGGAGCCATTGCTGGTATGGACGCCACTTGCTGGCGCTGTGGTCTGCTTATCAATGGTCATGGTTATGTCAGATCATGCATAGAGCCAGCAGGAATCTCTGCTAGGCTTGCATCCATTATTCCACAAAACAAGGGGGGCGACAAAGCCTTCAGGCTGTCGTCAAGGCCCGGCAGAGTTGTCCCCACTCCTCCAAGCTGAGGGTTTCAGCGCGCCGGGTAGGGTCAATGGCAGCGGCACTAAGCGCATCTTGTATCACAGATTTGGGGAGGCTCAATCCGGCGCTCAGGCTATTGGCAAGCTGTTTGCGCTTTTGTCCAAAGCCTGCACGGACAACGCGAAAGAAATCACGCGGAGGCACATCAGGCACAGCGGGTTGGGGACGCACATCCAAGCGCAGCACAGCACTATCTACATTGGGTGCAGGATAGAAAGCGCCCGCAGGCACACGCTGGACAATGCGCGGGACGGCATAGAATTGCACACTCACTGCCAAGAGTGAGAGGTCGCCCGGCGCGGCACAGATTCGTTCTGCGACCTCTTTTTGCACCATCACCACAGCCAGCATAGGGGGCACGGATGCCTCTAGCAGATGGCGCAGTGCGGCGCTGGTGATGTAATAGGGCAAATTTGCCACTACTTTATAACCAGCAGCTTTATAACCAGCAGCCATCTTGCCCTGGGGCAAGTGCGCGGCAAGCAAGGCGGGTGGGTCTAGCTCAAGAATATCACCGTGGACAATCTGCACATGGGGACGGTCGGCAAAGTCAGCTCGTAGCAGTTCAATAAGGCGATCATCCAACTCTACGGCGACAACATGACCGGCCTGAGCCGCCAACCGCGCGGTCAGCGTACCCAGGCCGGGTCCGATTTCGAGGACGATATCTGTAGGCGCAAGATCAGCGGCGGCAACGATTCGATCTAGATGGGACGGGTCAAGCAAAAAGTTCTGACCCAACGATCGTTTGGGATCAATCTGATAGCGCCGCACCAGTTCCATGACGTTCTGGTTCATCGTGCGCCCGCATTGCTATTCATCATCCAGCTTTAACACCGACATGAAGGCTTCTTGGGGAATTTCAACACTCCCTACCATCTTCATGCGCTTCTTGCCCTCTTTCTGCTTTTCCAGCAGTTTACGCTTGCGCGTGATGTCACCTCCATAACACTTGGAAAGTACATCCTTACGCATGGCTTGGACATTAGCGCGACTGATGATCTTGTTGCCCACCGCGGCCTGAATGGGGACAGTAAACATCTGGCGCGGGATGATGTCCTTCATCTTGCTCACCAGCCTTTGGCCCTTGCGAAAAGCATCATCTCTGTGGACAATCACACTCAATGCATCCACCGGCACGCTGTTGACCAGAATATCCAACTTCACCATATCCGAAGGCCGGTATTCATCGAGCGTATAGTCCATGCTGGCATAGCCGCGTGTACGTGCCTTCAGATCGTTATAGAAATCCACAATCAATTCCGACAACGGAATCTTACAGGCAATCTCGACACGTTTGGTATCCAGCCAACTCTGGTTGGTCAATTCCCCACGGCGCTTCGTCACCAAATCCATAATCGTGCCGATATACTCCGCCGGGGCAAAGAGGCGCAGGTCACACCACGGCTCTTCAATATGGTCAATCAACGTCGGATCTGGCAATTCAGCCGGACTGTCAATGGTGATCATCTCGCCATTAGTCTTCAACACGCGGTATTCCACGGAAGGCGCGGTGAAGATAATATCCAGGTCATATTCCCGTTCCAACCGCTCTTGGATGATCTCCATGTGGAAAAGACCCAGGAAGCCCAGCCGGTAGCCAAAACCCAACGCTTGGCTCGTTTCCGCCTGGTAGATCAAAGAGGCATCGTTGAGTTGGAGCTTTTCCAACGCATCGCGCAGAATGGGGTAATCGTCAGGGTTAGAAGGATAGACACCGGCAAAGACCATCGGCTTCATGGGCTGGTAGCCAGGTAGCCGCTCGGTAGCAGGCCGCGCCGCCACGGTAATGGTGTCGCCCACATCCAGATCTTGCACGCTTTTTAACCCTGTGGCGATATAGCCTACTTGTCCCGCGTGCAGTTGCCCGGTCGAAAGCATGGCAGGGGTCAAGACACCGACCTCCAATGGGTCCATCGTCTTACCACTCACCATCGCCAACAAGGCTGTATCGGCGCTAATGACACCATCCACGACACGCACATAGGCAATCACGCCACGATAGGGATCATAGATACAATCAAAGACCAATGCCCGCGCCGGGGCATCGATGTCTCCTTGTGGCGGTGGCACTTGGGCGACAACTTGTTGCAAAACCTCTTCCACATTCAGCCCCGCTTTGGCGCTGATGCGAACAATGTCCTCTGCCGGTACTGCCAAGAGTCCCTCGATCTCCTCAGCCACTTCATCGGGCATGGCCGCGGGTAGATCGACCTTGTTGATAACGGGGATAATGGTTAGGTCTTGTTCAAGCGCGGCAAAGAGATGGGCCATTGTCTGCGCCTGGATACCCTGCGAGGCATCCACCACTAAGATAGCCCCTTCACACGCTTGCAATGCCCGGTTGACTTCATAGGAGAAGTCCACATGGCCTGGTGTGTCAATGAGGTTGATTTCGTACTCTTGCCCCTCATGCTTGTAGATCATACGCACCGCGCTGGCCTTGATGGTGACACCCTTCTCGCGCTCCAATTCCATAGAGTCCAGAAGTTGCTCGCGCATTTCGCGGCTCGTCACCGTGCCGGTCATTTGAATCAACCGATCGGCCAGGGTGCTTTTGCCATGGTCAATATGGGCAATAATCGAGATATTACGGATATGATCCAGATTCATGTTTTATTTTCAGTGTCCAACAAATCAAGCCAATCAAAAATCAATTAAGGTAAATCAAAACAGTATTAAAATAGTATAGAGAACAGTATAGAGAAGCCAGAAAAAACCTTTGCGTGATGCTACGCAATACGCTTCTCATAAAAGAGGCTCAACGGGTCTGCACTATAAGCGCCAAAGGGTCCGATTGGCTGAAAGCCCAAACGCTCATAGAGGCCTATCGCCTCTGGCTGGTAGATGCCTGTTTCCAGCCGCAGCCGCGAAATGCCCTGCCGTCGGGCATAATCGGCTAGATGCTCTAACATTACCTTAGCAAATCCCATGCCCCTGTGTTGTGGTCGCACATACATCCGCTTGATTTCTGCATAGTCATCCTCAAACAGTTTCACGCCACCACAACCCACAAGTGCATCATTATACCGCAGGATGAAGAACGCAACATCCTCTGCAAGCAACTGATCAACACTGAATCCATGCTGGCTTTCGCTCGGATAGAGCAGGTCGAGATAGGCATCAAGTTCACCGATCAAGGCCATTGCTTCAGGTGTGTCAGGTCGCTCGCGCGCAATGCTCACGGGCATGAATGCGCTATCCTCTTCAAGCTATCCTCTTCAACGGCTAATAGCAATCGCCCACATGTTACACCGTGACACGGTCGGCAAACCAGGCGACGGTCTGCGCTAATCCCTCGCTTAGTGGGACTTTCGGCTCCCACCCCAAGACGCGGCGTGCCTTGGTGATGTCCGGTTGGCGCTGGCGTGGATCATCTTTGGGCAAGGGTTCATAACGTACCCCAACCGCATTGCCTGTTAGCGCATTGATGCGCTCGGCAAATTCGCGAATGGTGATCTCCGTGGGGTTGCCGATATTCACTGGCTCTACCTCATCGCTCAAGAGCAGGCGGTAAATGCCATCAACCAAATCAGAGACATAGCAAAAGCTGCGTGTTTGCGAACCATCGCCATAGACAGTCAGGGGCTGACCGGAGAGGGCTTGTTTCATAAAGTTTGGCACCACGCGCCCATCATTCAGCCTCATGCGCGGGCCATAGGTGTTAAAAATGCGCACGATGCGTGTCTGCACCCCATGCGTGCGATGATAGGCCATCGTCATTGCCTCGGCAAAGCGTTTCGCCTCGTCATAGACGCCGCGCGGGCCAATCGGGTTGACATGGCCCCAGTAGTCCTCAGTCTGCGGATGCACCAAGGGATCGCCATAGACCTCACTGGTACTGGCAAGCAGGATACGCGCACCCTTTGCCAATGCCAACCCCAACGCGTTGTGCGTGCCCAGGCTACCCACCTTGAGCGTCTGAATCGGCAGTTCCAGATAATCTACAGGGCTAGCAGGACTAGCAAAGTGCAAAATAGCATCTAGATGACCTTTGAGGTATATATAATTGGTAACATCGTGATGTATAAAGGAGAAGCGGCGATTACCTGCCAAATGGGCAATATTATCCGTTGTGCCTGTGATCAGATTGTCCATAGCAATGACTTCATGACCTTCAGCCAAAAGCCGATCGACCAAATGGCTGCCCAAGAACCCAGCACCCCCCGTGACCAAAATACGCATCCCACTGATCCTTTCCTTATTTCCCTAGAGCGAATGCGGCGCGCTACGCGCCACAAGGCCGCCCCATGCGGCGGCCCGAAAGCAGGTTAACCATCTATGTATCCTACCCTGCCCTTTGGTCCCCTTGCATTACCAACCGGGCCGGTTCTTGCCATCTTGGCTGTAATGTTGACGCTAGATATTGCCGGTCGCTATGCCTTGCGCCTTGGCATCCATCCTGATGATCTTTGGAACGTGGGATTAATCGTCCTTGCGTCAGCCCTGATTGTAGCCCGACTCTGGAATGTTTTCCAGTTTTGGTATATCTATCAGAATGAACCGCTGCTGATCTTCTCCATCCGTCCCAGCGGCTTTGCCTTCTGGCCTGGGCTTGTCGCCGCGCTCATCGGCGGCTATGCCTATCTCCTACGCCGCGCACTAGACCCGGTGCAGGTGGCGGCGGCACTGGCAGTGGGGCTGGTTGCCGGCAGCATAGTGATGAGTATCTCCGGTTTCGCCACAGGAACCCTCCTGGGAACCGTCAGTGACGCACCCTGGGCACTACCCTATTTTGGCGAATCCCGTCACCCCGTTGGCCTCTATCGAGCACTCGGCAGCCTAATTCTCTGTGTTCTATTGTGGCTGCGTGCGGATGCCCAACGTCCTGGGCGGGTGGTCTTGCTTGCGCTGCTCGGCTACAGCCTCATCCGTCTGGTCACAGATGGCTTCTTGGCCGATGCCCCAACCCTGGGCGGCATTCGCACAAGCCAACTGGTGGCCCTGGTGGTGGCGTTGGTGGTGGTGCTGCTACTGGCGCGTGGCGGCAGAGTAACGACTGAGATTGTGGAAAACAGTTCAACGGCGGGTGAAGATAAGCTGGTGGTCTCGGAACAAGAATAGTGTCAGCGTTTGATCCGGCTGGGGTCAAGAGCACTCAACCTGAACCGTCCAAACTTTCAATCGTCTGAATGACCAGCGCGATCCCTGTGCGGATATAGACTGTGGCAGGATGGCTCACCACTTCGTTGCTCACCCCACGCGTGCTGCCCAACCGGATCGTGGCATCGTTTAGGGGATAGAGCATCCCGGTATAGGTGATGCCAGTGACCTCAGCACTGAGGGGTAACAAGCTCATCGTACTGCCCGGCGCAGCTTCCAGCGTCATTGATTCGCCCCCATGGATGACTGTGGCGATCTCCGTAGCATCCACCAAGCGGATCGTCGCGGGCCAATCTTGTTGGGCCATGAGCAACACATTCGCCAGCGATTGATCCAGCCGCCCACCCAACGCACCCAGCAGCAATATCTCCTCAGCACCATCACGAATAGCCCGTTCAATCGCCAGTTCCAGATCGGTCTTGTCCTTTGCCGCTGGGTGCTTTTCGAGTTCAACGCCTGCCGCGGCGAGTTCTTCCGCCAGTTCCGGTGACAGGCTATCCAAGTCACCCACCACCACGCGCGGGCGATAGCCCATTGCCACTGCGTGATGCGCGCCACCATCAGCAGCAATCAGATCATCATCAGGGCGCAGCCAGCGCTGCGTGGTCTTTGGATCGGGAATAACACCATTGACAAAGATGACTGCACGCATGAACTATCCCTGTGACCAGTTATAAAGATCTCTTATAAAAAGGCTTGCCATGCAAAAATGGCGATCATTATCAACGCAAGGACCATCTCCAAGATGGCAGCGACAATGATGCTGGAAATATAGGCTTGCACGGCAGTAGTGGCAGCACGCGCGTTCCCCTTGTCCCAATACTCCACCAGCCACATGCCACCCATCGCCCCCAGGATTGCGCCCAGCACTGTACCCAGAACCGGGAGCGCGCTAAGCAAGCTAGCCCCGACAATCCCACCAATGATTGCGCCTAGAATTGCCTTCCAGCTAGCTCCGGCGCGGCGGCTCATGACTGTGCTCAGAAAGAGGTCAGACCCCCACGCAATCAGTGCCAGCACTGCCAGCACAAGCAGCGTGCCCCACCCCACGCGCGTAAAGCCATCGGCCCAGGCCCAGACAAAAGCACCCAGCCAGATCAGCACGGGTCCTGGCAATACAGGAATCACGGAACCGGCCAGACCTATCACAAGTAAAAGATAGGCCAGCGTATGCCACCAGAATGTTGGTTCGTCAATCACGATATTACCCTCCCGGCCCAGCAAATAGCCATCGGTCGAGACCGAAACACGTCCTTTACATCTGTGTTGTTCTAGGTGTTATTCTAGGCGTTATTCTATCAGTGCTGCCGTACCATCTACTACGTCCCAACGCAGAATTGGGTCGCGGCTAAAGAAGGGCGGAACCTCCAGTCCGAAGCGTGTATATAATTCTGGGGGCACACCTATATCACCTAGATAAAGGTCGCCACAGGCCCCACGCGCTTGCTCCTTTAGCAACCCGCGCTTGGGCAGCGCCAGGGTCAACGTAACAGCAGCCCGAATATGCGGCATAAAGAGCTCACCCTGATCGCCATCCACACCACTGGGGAGATCCAAACTCAGGATAGGGGCCGCGCTGCTATTGGCAAGCTGGATCAGATCGCGTGCCTTGCCGCGTGGCTCGCCATCTAGCCCAATACCAATCACCGCGTCAATCACCAGATCAGAGGGAGGCAGTTCCCATCCTTCCTCAGCCCAGGCAAGCGGCGCACCCATTGCCTGTATAATCTGTAACTGGCGCGCAGGTGCGCCGGTATACGCTTCTGGCGGATGGGCACAGACAATCTGCACCCACGCGCCCCAATTGAGCAAGTGACGTGCAGCCACCAAGCCTGCACTGCCATTGTTGCCCCTACCCGCCAGCACCACGATGGGACGGTCAACCAAATCGCCATCCAACATGGACTTAGCAAGCAGCGCCAGAGCATGCCCTGCATTCTCCATCGTCTGGATCGGCGTAATTGCATAGTTTTCGACCAACAGCCGCGGTACTTGGCACATCTGCTCGACAGTTAAAGCGGGTAGTAGAATCTGTGGCATTTCACTCACTTTTTCTTCGTCTTAGTCTGAGTCTTGCCAAACAAGACTGGTCACGTTCACCTTCCTTGCAGCCACCCAAAGGATTTCTGGCTCCAAGGAAGGTTTACTCGAAATCTATCCTTTGCGATAAACCACAGCTCGGTTATAAGGAACGATCAGTAATTCCGGGCCGTTCAGCGGGAAGGTACTCGCCCATGCCTGGGGATCATAGTTGCGCTTAACAAAGCACTGGTAATGGGAAGGCGCGGCAGTTTTTAGGCCGATTTTTTGCGCCATCTTCACAGAACCCTCAAAAAAAGGAAATTCCCCTTCGCTGGGATGAGTGGTCAAAAAGCCCAGATCAGGGCGCAATGCCGCCACCGGATCAATCAGTTCGGCATGATTGGCAAAGGTATTGATAGGGTCGCCAGAGAAATAGACGCGCACCCCCTCGTCAATCTCGCCGCCTGAATCTACCACAAAACCGAAATGCTGGACATCGGGCGGCTTAATGCCTTCTTCCGGCGAACCCTGGGGTGGCTTGGCATAGACTACATACACGGTCATCGTGCCAAGCGGCACCGCCTCACCCACCTTAACCGTCACCAACTTGTCGTCAGCGATCCCACTTTTGCGTAAATTGTCAATGCTTTCCATCGGACCAACAAAGCGACAATCAGGAAAGCTCTGGTGAATACGCAAGCACGATTCGGGCCAGGTATGATCCGAGTGATTGTGGGTCAAGAGCACATAATCTGTAGGCAAGGTACTCTCATCCAGCGGTGGCGTGACGTGGATAAAGCGATCCATCGGACGCTCGCGCGGAAAGTACGGATCAATCTGAACAACTGTGCCTGCTGCATTTTTGAGTGCATAAGAGCTTTGACCAAACCAGTGAACTCCCACTGCACCGGATGGAACCTCAAGCGTAGAAAACAAGTGCATCTACTCCTCCTAACCTGTAGTTTGTGAGATAAGTGACTGAGATAAGTGTCATAAATAGCACCACGTGGATATGCTTCACGTCACGCAGATAGCTCTATGGCAGATAACTCTATGGCAGATAGCTTTACGAAGGAGACCCTGTTTCTTGGCAGGGCTGCAATTCTTGGCTAGACTACCACGGAGGCGAGCGCGATTCTGGGACGACCTATCCGAACTTGCCCTTCATTATCGCTAAAGCTGACAGGAAGGCCAAACCTACGCCCATGACCAAACAAGAAGGCGTCATCAAGTTTCAACTAGAGTTCACCCCCGCGCCGCCACTGCCCGCCTCCGAGTTGACGCTGCTCAACAAATGGCGCGCCATTCTCTATCAATACAAACTCATCGGCCAAGACCCAAATCGCTATGGTGGTTATGGCTTTGGCAATCTCAGCATGCGCCTTGAACCCTTTGATGCGCCACCCCCCCAACGGCGCTTTGTAATCAGTGGCAGCCAGACGGGTCACTTAGCCGAACTTGGCCCTGAACATTATGCGGTCGTTACTGAATGTCATCCCGCCGAGAACCGGGTAGTGGCACATGGCCCCATTCGCCCGTCGTCAGAGTCACTGACCCACGGTGCAGTCTATGCACTTGATCCTGCCATTCGGGTCGTGCTCCATGCCCACTCGCCCGAAATCTGGCACGCTGCATCAGCGCTGGGTATTCCTATTACCGGCACAGAAGTTCCCTACGGTACGCCTGCTATGGCAGCAGAAGTGGCGCGCCTGTTTACCGCCACCAACGTAGCACACCAGCGCATCTTTAGCATGGGCGGTCACGAAGATGGCATTGTCTCCTTCGGGCAAAGCGCAGAGGAAGCAGGCGACATCCTGCTCGCTGCACTCGCCGCGGCCCAGCGCATTGACGATTAAATGTCATTCCGGACGTATGTGAGGAATCTCCTCTCCGGCACTTTCCACACGCCGCACCGTCCCTGCACTGCCGTCAACCTCCACCATCTCACCTTCGCGCAACCAGGCGAGTGCACCAGCCGCGGCCACAATCGCAGGAATGCCCAGTTCT
>CAMPHP010000048.1 GCA_946885925.1 uncultured Litorilinea sp. | reverse complement strand
GGGCGCGTCACCAACAAGGGAGCGCGCCCGCCATTGGGCGCGAGAGGAAGCTCCTCTCTGTCTACTACAGCAAATGGAGAGTCCTCCTCGCAGACTCGTCAGAATGACAGGTTGACCTAAACAATAAGTGAGATAACACATGGCGAAGATCAATACGGCTCCTCTGAGTGGAATGCGTGACTTTTTACCACTGGATGTGTTGCGACGTAATTATGTGATTGATGTGATTGAGCGTGTCTACCAGCGTTATGGCTTTGAACCGCTGGAGACGCCCACCATGGAACGGTTGAGCACGCTGCTCGGCAAATATGGCGAGGAAGGAGATCAACTCCTTTTCCGCGTGATGAAGCGGGGTGAGAAATTACAAGAGGCCCTGGCTGCGGAACACCCCACCCAGGATACACTCAGCGATGCAGGGTTGCGCTATGACCTGACCGTGCCGCTGGCGCGCGTGGTGGCGGAGTATCGCGCCAAGTTGCCGCGCGTCTTTAAGCGCTATCAGATTCAGCCTGTCTATCGTGCGGATCGTCCGGCCAAAGGCCGCTTTCGCGAGTTTTACCAATGCGATATAGATATCGTTGGTTCCAGCAGCCAGACCGTGGAAGCCGAAGTCATCGCCGCTGGGGTAGAGGTCTTGTGCGAATTAGGCTTTGGCCCAGAACACCCCTTTGCCGTGCGTCTCAACCACCGCGGCATTCTGCGCGGTCTGATGGA
Organism: uncultured Litorilinea sp.; assembly: GCA_946885925.1. The sequence continues at coordinate 10,043 of CAMPHP010000048.1, read as the reverse complement.
GGTGGCAGGTGTGCTCTCTAGCTTAGAAGATTCTGCCCTTGTGGCAATTGATAAGCTGGATAAGATCGGGCAGGAAGGCGTGCGCCGCGAATTGGATGAACGGGGCATCGAACCAGGGGCGGCGGCTAAACTGATGGAAACCATGTCGGTTGCGCCCACCAGTGGCAATGACGAGATGCTAGCCTGGTTGAGCGATCTTCTGAAAGCTTCTGCCCCGGGTAGCAAGGGAGTGGCAGAGTTGCGCCAAGTCCTTCTCTATAGCGCGCATGGCCCTGCTGCGGAATATCTGCGCGTCGATCCCTACTTGGCGCGCGGTTTAAGTTACTACACTGGCCCTATCTTCGAAATTGAATTCCCTGGATTTAGTTCGTCGGGTGGTGGCGGTGGGCGCTATGATGATCTGATAGGCATGTTTAGCGGGCAGAGTATCCCCGCTTGTGGCTTTAGCTTGGGGTTGGAGCGGATTTTGATCATCCTAGAGGAACAAAATATGTTCCCTGCTCGTCTGGCAGGACAGCCGCAAGTGCTTGTTACCCTCTTTGATGAAGCCAGCAGTGCCGCCAGCATACGCCTCGCCCATGAATTGCGCGCCGCGGGGCTGCGTGTCGATCTCTACCCGGATCAAGATCGCTATGGACGCCAGTTTAAGTATGGTGAGGATCGTCAGATTCGCTATGTCGCCCTGATCAGCCCGCGTGAGATTGAGGCGGGTGTGGTCGCCATAAAGGATCTGGTGAGTGGCGAACAGGTGGATCTACCTGCTAGCGAGGTCGTAGCCTGGTTGCGGGAACGGGTGGAGTAGAACAGCGATGGAGGTGGGGGTACGACCCCAGCATGGCTTTTACCTGGACAGAGCAGAACGCACTTAACTTAAGCGAGGATGAACAGACGCGGCGGGATGGGGCCAAGTTGGCGACGCGTGCCAAATGGCCCACGCTTGGCGTTGATGAGCGGGCTATTTGGGGGGAATGTCAGGGAAGTGGCAAAACTCCCTATCGTGTCTCTGTTGACCAGCGTGAATTGGCCTATCGCTGTTCATGTCCGAGCAAAAAGTTTCCCTGTAAGCATACGATGGGGTTGCTGCTGCTCTTTGCCAAAGATCCCAGCCAATTCGAGCATGTGGCCGCGCCGGAATGGGTGACAACGTGGCAGGAAAGTCGCCAGGCGCGTGCTGCGAAGGGTCCCAGCCCGGTTGTTAATCAGGAAGCTCAGGCCAAACGCGTCCAGGCCCGTGTTGCCAAGATTGATGAAGGGCTGCAAGAATTACGCTTATGGCTGTGCGATCTTGTGCGGCATGGCTTTACCGACTCCCAGGTGAAAAGCTATGCCTATTGGGATCGGATGGCGGCGCGCATGGTGGACGCACAGGCAAGCGCCATTGCGCGCCGCCTGCGCCAGATTGCCACGATTCCCATCAAGGGAGATGCAGAGTGGGCGGCTCGACTCTTAGATGAAGTCAGCCGCCTTTATCTATTGGCAGAGAGCTACCAGCGTATAGACGCTTTACCAGTTGAACTTCAAGAAGACCTGCGTACTGCCATCGGCTGGGCGCGTAAAAAAGAAGAGCTATTGGCCTTGCCCAGCGTACGCGACCAGTGGAGTGTGGTGGGTCAATGTGTTGAAGGCGATGATAGCTTGCGTGCGCGGCGTGTCTGGCTCTATGGAGAGCATACACGGCGGGCTGCATTGATCCTTGACTTTGCCCCCGGTCGCACGCCTTTTGAAGAAACCTACATCACCGGGCAACAGTACAATGCCGAGTTGGTCTACTATCCGAGTGCCTTTCCCCAGCGTGCGTTGGTCAAGCAAGTGATGGGCATGTCCACGCGCACGCTTGACGATCCTACATTCCTTGCACATGAAACATTTAGCGCCATGCTTGGGCAGTACGCATCGGCGTTGGGTTGTAATCCCTGGCTTGAGCGCATACCCTTTATTCTGCGCCGCGCAGTTCTGTCACCCCATTCTAACGGGGTGTTGCTTTATGATGCTGAGTTGCGAACGCTGCCACTCAAGCCGTCCGCCAATGGAGACTCTCGCCTTTGGGTCAACATCGCCCAGAGTGGCGGTCATCCTACGACCGTTGTGGGCGAGTGGGATGGCTATGAGGTGAACTTACTTGAGGTAATGGCTGTCTGATGCAAACACAATGGAATGAATTGTTAGCCACCGCATTGCTGGGTACAGAACAGCGCCAACGTGCGCGCCTATCTAGCGATGGGGACGGATTGGAATTTCTTTCCTCGATTGAGTCCCATGATCCTGAGCAATGGTTGCTGCTTGCCAGTGCCTATGCCTGTACCTACCGCCGCGCCGGGCAGATCCCACCTGAAATCGCACCCACACAGCTTGTGCCTGCTGCGCCTGCCGAATCCAGGCATGTCTGCTCTACACGGGTTGCGAACCGCCTCATCGATCTGCTGCAACAAGTGAAAACCAAGGAACTTTTCCTAGCGGAATTTCTGACCATCCTGGCTGGCAAAAAGCGGCTGGTTCCCCCTGCCTTGCTGCCCGATCTCTTCGATTGGGCCAAGCGCAACAAACAACGGCGCGGCCTGCTTGTGCCGGTTGTGGGCGAACGAGGGCGATGGTTGGCTAGGCAAAACACAGAGTGGAAGAATGTTCTTCAGGTTGAGGACACAGAGCTTGTTGAAGCAATTACGGCTTCCATTCACTTGCCGGGTGAGCAAGCTGCAATAGAAGCGTTGGAGTTGAGTGTCAAGGAGAATTTTCTGAGCAAGGCACTCAGCTTTCTGCCAGGTCAGGGCGGTTCGCGCGAGGCAAGGTTGGTACAGGCCATCATGGACAAACTGCTTGCGGAACGCAAAGATCGACGCGTCTACCACTCCGAGCAAGGACTCGTTAAGATGGCAAGTGTGATGCCTCCTGCCATACTGTCGCAGCTTATCGGGCGTATGCGTCAAGCCCTCTCGAATCGAGAGCCTTCCTGGTTGGAAGGCTTCACCCAGACAAACCCCAGCAACTTGGCCTTAGGGAATCAAGGTTGGTTCGCAAAGTTGGCTGAACTATTAGAGTATCGCCACCAGATGTTAGAGGAACTGGCACATGAATAACGCGCAACAGGGTAATGCACAACAGAGTAATGCACAACAGAGCAATGGGCAACAGAACAATGTGCAGCGCCGCCATGCCGAGGAGCAGTTTGCACTCGAACTTGAAGAACTGGCAAAGACGGACAAGCGGCAACGCCCCCCAAACTGGAAACTGTCACCATGGGCAGTCGCAACCTATCTGCTAGGAGGCAAACTCGACAATGGATTTGTCGTCTCACCCAAATACATAGGCCAGCGGCGGCTGATGGAGATTGCCATTGCCACATTGGCAACCGACCGCGCGCTCTTGCTCTTAGGTGTGCCAGGGACGGCGAAATCCTGGGTTTCTGAACATTTGGCCGCGGCCATCTGTGGTGATTCGTCGCTGCTGATCCAGGGGACGGCAGGCACAGCAGAGGATGCTATCCGCTATGGCTGGAACTATGCTCAACTGCTTGCCAAAGGGCCTTCGCTGGATGCACTTGTGCCTAGCCCCATGATGCGGGCGATGCAAGATGGTAAGATTTGCCGGGTGGAGGAGCTAACCCGGATTCCGGCAGATGTACAGGACACGTTGATCACAATCCTCTCAGAGAAAACGCTGCCCATTCCAGAACTCAGTGATGAAATGCAGGCGATCAAGGGCTTTAATGTGATCGCCACAGCCAATGATCGTGACCGCGGTGTCAATGACATGTCGAGCGCGCTCACCCGCCGCTTTAATACAGTCGTGCTGCCTACGCCAGCAACCCTTGATGAAGAAGTGAGTATTGTTCGCCAGCGCGTCGATAGCTTGGGGCAAGCGTTGGAACTTCCCACCGAAATATCGTCGCTGGACGAAATTCGCCGTGTCGTCACCATCTTCCGTGAGCTACGCAGCGGCGTAACGGTCGACGGGCGCGCCAAAATCAAGTCCCCTTCATCCACGCTCAGCACTGCCGAGGCGATTTCAGTTGTCACAAATGGAATCTGCTTGGCTGCCCATTTTGGAAACGCCAAGCTGCAACCTGCCGATATTGCCGCCGGGGTGGTTGGGGCGATTATCCGTGACCCCGTACAAGACCGTACCGTATGGCTCGAATACCTGGAGACGGTTGCCAAGGGGCGTGATGGCTGGTCAGGTCTCTATGAGGCATTCCGGGAAGTAAGCGGATGAGCGTACATCTGCTGGGCATCCGTCATCATGGCCCTGGTTCAGCACGCAGCCTCGTTCAAGCCTTAGAGACGCTACAGCCGGATGCTCTTTTGATTGAAGGGCCGCCCGACGCCAACCCCTTGATTCCATCGGTAGAGGATGCGGCGTTGGTGCCGCCGGTTGCGCTGTTGGTCTATGTTGTAAACCAACCCCACCGGGCTGCTTGGTATCCTTTTGCCACCTTTTCGCCCGAATGGCAGGCGCTACGCTATGGGCAGGCGCGCGGCATTCATACGGCGTTTATGGATTTGCCACAGTGGCATCTATTGGCGCTGGCAAAGGAGGATGAAGCGACCCCTGCCCTGGTGGAGAGTGAGCAGCCGCCTGTGCCCGCAGATGCTGAACCCGCGGGCGCTGAATCCAGCAATCATGAACCGAGTGACTCAGTGAGCCTTTGGCAAGACCCCTTGCGCGCCCTTGCCACGATTGCCGGCTATGCGGATGGTGAGCAGTGGTGGGGGGAGTTGATTGAGGAGCGCGAGGGCGGCATGGAGGTATTCGCTGCAATTGTCGAAGCGATGACCGCACTGCGCGCTGCCGCAGGTCCAACCCCCCATCCACGTTCGAGCCACGAGGAGGCGTTACGTGAGGCATGGATGCGTACAACGATCCGCGCCGCCGAAGCGCGCTTTGAACGCGTGGCGGTTGTCTGTGGCGCATGGCATACGCCCGCATTAAATGAACGCGGGCAAAAAGAGGCAGATGCCAAGTTACTGAAAAAACTGCCAACCCTGAAAACCGAGGCAACGTGGGCTCCGTGGACTTACAGCCGTCTTGCGCGTGCCAGTGGCTATGGCGCGGGCATCACATCTCCGGGCTGGTATGAACATCTGTGGACAACAGCGCCGGATCAAATTACGGCGCGCTGGCTTGCGCGTGTGGCTTCGTTGTTGCGCGCCGAAGGGCTGAATGCCTCCACTGCCCAAGTGATTGATGCGGTGCGCTTGGTGGAGAGCCTTACGGCACTACGGGCACAGGTGCGGCCTGGATTAGAGGAGATGAACGAAGCTTCGCTCTCTGTCTTTTGCCGAGGTGACACAGTCCCGTTGCAGTTGATCGAGCGGCAATTGATCATTGGGGATCAGCTAGGTCATGTGCCTGACGACATGCCAGCCGTGCCGTTGCAGCGCGATATGGAGGCAGAGCGCAAACGGCTACGCTTGAAGGTTAGCGAAAAAGAGACTTTGCTTGACCTCGATTTACGTAATGAGCGGGATCGCGAGCGCAGTCATTTTCTGCACAGGCTGGCGATCCTGCGTGTTCCGTGGGCCAAGTTACGTGCTGCGCCCGTGCGCACGACAGGCACATTCCATGAGTTTTGGGAGCTTGTCTGGCGTCCTGAAACGACTATCGCTGTGATTGATGCCAGTATTTGGGGCAACACAGTACACGATGCCGCGGATAGCCGTATTCGCAACCATGCCAACGAACTCACCCTGCTGCCCCAACTCACTGCCATTCTCGACCATGTGTTGATGGCCGAGTTACCAGATGCCGCCAATCACATCATGGCGCGCCTCGAACAGATCGCTGCGTTAACGACCGATACGGGGCTGTTGATGGATGCACTGCCCGCATTGGTTGACGTTTCTCGCTATGGCAACGTGCGCCAAACAGACCAGAGCTTGGTAGCTTCGATTGTGGAGGGCATGATTGCACGCATCTGTGTGGGGCTGCCTCCGGCGTTGGCTTCGCTGGATGATGAGGCTGCACAGGCGATGTACAAACGCCTATTGCATGTGGATCGCGCAGTTGGCCTTTTGCAGAACGGGAGTTACGCAGAAGAATGGCGACGAACACTCCTGACCTTGAGCCAACAGCGTTCGCTGCATGGATTGCTGGCTGGGCGTATTATCCGGTTGTTGCGCGACAGCGATGTGTTGCCGCAAGATACAGTGGTGGCGCAAATGCAGTTGGCACTTTCCGCCGCCAATGGCCCCGACTATGCAGCCTCCTGGTTGGAAGGCTTCTTGCGCGATAGTGGCGAAGTGTTGCTCTATGACGATGCCCTTTGGCAGTTGCTTGATGCATGGGTCAGTGGTTTGCCTGCAGAGAGCTTTGCCCAGTTGCTGCCCTTGCTGCGCCGCACCTTTTCCACCTTTCAAGCGACCGACCGCCAGCGCATGGGTGAGCGAGCCAAGCAGAAAGATCAGCCATCGTCAAGCATTGTGCTCACCATTGACCCTGAACGGGCGGCGCGTATCTTGCCTGTCTTCAAGCAATTGTTGGGGATACCCGCATAATATCGGTAGTTATCTGGATTGAACCTGAACGATGACACTCAACAGTGACACAGAAGACGAACGATTGCGCCGCTGGCGTTTGATCCTCGGTGGTGAGCAAGCGGATGGAACTGGCTACGCCTTGTCCAACGAAGATCGCGAGATCGACCGCGCCTTGTCCTTGCTCTACGATGCGGAGAATGCCAGCAAACAACGCAACGTAGGGCGTGGTGGCTCGGTCCCCTGGGTGGCACGATGGCTGGGCGACATCCGCACCTACTTTCCTGCCTCGGTGGTGCGGGTGATGCAGAAAGACGCGCTAGAGCGTCTAAATTTGAAGCAGATGTTGTTACAACCAGAGATGTTGCAAGCGGTGGAGCCGGATATTCATCTCGTTACCACACTCCTGTCTCTGAATCGCATTATGCCGGAAGAGACGCGAGCGACCGCGCGCCAGGTAGTGCGTAAGTTTGTCCATGAACTCGAACAAAAGCTGCGCCGCAAAACTGAACAGGCCATCCAAGGAAGTCTCAACCGCGCCTCGCGCAACAACCGGCGACCGCGCTACCATGAGATAGACTGGGATCGCACGATCCGCGCCAACCTGAAACATTATCAGCCTGAGTACCAGACCATTGTGCCCGAACGACGCATTGGCTTTGGTCGCCGCCAATCCATGCTGCGCGACGTTATTTTGTGTGTAGACCAAAGTGGTTCCATGGCAACCTCGGTGGTCTATGCTGGGTTGTTTGGCGCGGTGATGGCTTCGATTCGTGCCATTCGCACGCAGATGGTTGTCTATGATACCGCGGTGGTAGACTTAACCGACCAACTGGGTGATCCTGTTGATCTGCTCTTTGGCACACAACTAGGGGGTGGCAACGATACACCGCGCGCCCTTGCCTATTGCCAAAGTCGTATTACTCGCCCAGCAGACACGATTCTGATCTTGATTAGCGATCTCTATGAAGGAGGTGGCTCTGCCCAGATGCTTGAGCGGGCGCAAGCGCTTGTGGCATCTGGTGTGCAGATGATTGTTTTGCTGGCGCTCAGCGACCAGGGCACGCCTTCATATGACTCGCGCAATGCCCAGGCGATGATCAATCTAGGCGCACCGACCTTTGCCTGTACGCCGGACTTGTTTCCTGAACTCATGGCCGCGGCCATCAACCGCCACGACCTCACCCAATGGGCGGGAACGCACTTGCCGCGGTGAGTGGCGCGCGTAGAGATCTGGCTCTCTGTGTGCCACGTTCCGAAAGGAAAAGCTTATGTGCATTCGAGGAAGGGGAGTAGTACAGGGGCTAGCCTTCAGTGTAATGTTGCTGATGGGGGCATGCAGTCCGGTTGTGCCGGAGCCAACGATCTCCCCGGCAACCGTAGCAGATACGCCTGACTTTGCGCCGCTGGCGGCAACCATCGAGGCGGAGATGGCCGCGCAGCAAGTGCCGGGGTTGGCGGTGGGTGTGCTTCATAACGGTGAAATGATCTTTTCCCAGGGTTTTGGTGTGGCGGATGTGACAACAAACAGACCTGTCACACCCGCCACTTCCTTTCGCATTGGTTCCATCACCAAGCCGCTCACTGCCATCGGCCTGATGCAGTTGGTCGAGGCTGGACAGGTGGATCTGGATCAGCCTGTCGTAAGCTATGTGCCAGAGTTCATCGTCAACGACCAGATCACAGTGCGCCAGCTTTTGTCACACAGCAGCGGTTTGGGTGATGCTGCCATTCCCTATGGGCGTACGGATGCGGCTGCACTGCAAGACTATGTGGCAAGCTTGGTCCCTGCCAGTGCCTTCGCCCCACCCGGTACTCTCTTTAGCTATTCCAATCCTGGCTTCAACATCCTTGGTCGCATGATTGAAACAGTCAGTGGGATGCCCTATGCCGATTACATGACGACAGAGGTCTTTCCCGCGCTGGGGATGACGCAGACGACCTTTACCCGTGATATAGCGATAGCAAACGGGTTGGCGCTTGGCTATTATCCTGGGCGCAATGCTCCGGAAGCGGTAGAGCGAGACCCGGACAATGGTGCAGAATATCCGTCGGGCTTTGCCTTTTCTACGGTCGAGGATCTGGCACGCGTGGCAAAGGTGCTGCTCGATGATGGATCGTTGGATGGGCAGCAGGTGTTGCAGCCAGAGACAGTCCAGGCGATGCAAACGCCCGTCATACGCGTCAAGCCGCTGGAGATGGGCTATGGCTTAGGGCTTGTGATCCGTTCACAAGCAGGCGAGACAGTTATCGGTCACAATGGCAACATCAACGGCTATTCGGCATCGCTAGAGCTTATCCCTAGCCAGGAGTTGGCGGTGATTGTGCTGGCAAATCGCAATAACTTCGAGACGACGCGCATCACGCAAGCAGCGTTTGAGCTGTTCTTGGGGGAGATCGAGGCTCCACCAGCGGTGGCAATTGAAGTGGATGAGGCAACCTTAGCTTCTTATGCTGGGCGCTATGTGATGTCCAGCGCGTTTCCAGAGGAACCATCGGAAGTTGTGACCGTGGCAGTGCAGGAAGGGAGCTTGACGGCGAGCCTGCCAGATGTTACCTTTGAGCTGCGCCCGGTCGCGCCCGATCTATTTGCTCTTTACGTCCCTGGCGTAGCGGAGCCGCTTACCCAGCTTGCCTTCGTGCGCGATGAGTTGGGTGCAATTCAGTATATGAGCTTTACCATGCACGCATTGATACGAATGGAGTGAGAAGCTAGCGTAGCACGGATTTGATAGTGCTTAGTTTAATAGTAGTTGGGAGATACCTGTAAGCAACTCCCCGATGAATCTGGGGAGCTTTAGTGGGCCGGCGATAAACAAAATAGTGACCAGTAAGGTGAGTGTAGGTCAATTATATGCAAGAACAGCTGGCTCATCCTAGAGACTCAGATATGCTAAGCTGGTATAGATATAGGTGGATTGTGTGTAGTTTCAGCACGTTTCAATCTAGGGGCAACCAGCATCATTAAATAAAATCTTCCCGGCAGTTACACAACTGCCGGGAAGAAATAGCCATTGATTCCTTTGCAAGAGAATCCGCTAATTACCTTACTGGCCTGCCTGCGCCACTTCCACCGTGATTGTATAAAGCTGCTGGCTTGGCTCCAACTCGCAGGCGCTGATGGGTTGATCTTCGGGACACTCCGCATCCTCGGAGGGCTGCCAATCGACACTCACGAAAGCGATTTGAGAGTCACTCTCATACGCAAAGACCGTACCCGTGGGGCTATCGGCAACGTAATCTGGGTTCTCAGTCCAGCCTAGAGTCTCGAACACCTCGCGCAGCGACTGGGCTACATCCAGGAAATTGCCAAAATCCTCGCCTGTCCCCGTAGCCATGATCAAACACGACTCTGCCAGCGTTGTGCTCACGCCCAATGCTTCGTCAACTGCCATCTTAATGGCCTCACATTGCGCCGGATCCATAGTCTCGGCGGCCCCTGTGACAGCGCTGCCAGTGGTGGTTCCGGTCGTCGCCTCGGTGGAGGTTACGAGTGTGGTCTCCGTCGCAGCTTCACTTGTGGCCTCACCTGTAGCTTCGGTGGTGACTTCAGATGTGGCCTCACCCGTAGTT
>CAMPHP010000047.1 GCA_946885925.1 uncultured Litorilinea sp. | reverse complement strand
GCCCTGGATTACAGTGTAATCACTGTTCGTAATCGCCATGTATAGCATATAGCCAAGACCAGGGTAGGCGAAGATAATCTCCACCAGGATTGCGCCGGAGACAACATGCCCCAGGGTGATTGCCAACTGGGTCACTTGCGACGGGATTGCATTGCGAACCGCATACCACCAGAGGATGCGCGCCTTTTTCAATCCCTTTGCTTCTGCCAGCAGTATGTAGTCCTCGCCAATGGTGTTCACCATGAGGCCGCGCATGTTGAGCGCCCAGAAGCCCAGGCTGGAGAGAATAATGGACAACGCGGGCAGCACCGCATGGTAGGCTACATCTTTTATATACACCCAAGTAAGCCCAGGCACGATTCGGCTGTCATGGGAGCCGCTAAACGGGAAAAGCTTCGTGCTGTAAGCCAACGCAAAGAGAAGCAATAGCGCCAACAAATAGTATGGCAGCGCCGCAAAGATCATCGTAAACGGAATAAAAAACTTCACTGCCCCTGGCGTGTGCTTCCACGCTAATAGTGCGCCCGCCATCACGCCCAATACAAAGGTGATGAGAATCGAGATGGTGACCAAGCCAAGTGTCCATATGATTGAGGGTTGGATAATCTCCCATACACCGGCGGGATAGGACGACAGGGAATAGCCCAAATCTAACCGCAGCGTATTTTTCATATAGACAAGGTATTGGACATAGAGCGGCTTATCCAGCCCAAAGCGTTCGCGGTAAGCTTCGAACATGGCTTGGCCGTTCTCAATACCGGCGCTGGCCTGCGCCATTCTTGAGGTGATCGCCCCGATGGGGTTGCCAGGAGCCAACCGTGGGATTAGAAAGTTGATGCTTGTGGCAACGAAGACGACAAACACAAACATGCCCAGGCGTTTTAGAACATAGCCAACGTTTAATCCTCGCATAGTGCTGGTACTATGCCTCCTTCTAAAGTAGCCATGTATCTCGTAAGCTCACTTCGCTGGCAAGATACATGGCTCAAGAGAGATTCACACGCTTCATAGATCGACTTCATAGATCGACTTCATAGATCGACTTCATAGATCGACAAAATATGTCACTAGGATGTGCCAGCCGCCGCGTCATGTGCGGCGGCTGGCATTGGTTACGCTACTATTGTGCAGGCTGGAGTTGGGTCAGAACACGAAGGAAGTGTTCCCAGTGCGAAGGCGGTTGGATGTAGTTGTTTTCCGCCGTCGGCCACCCCGTCCAGTTGGCCGTGTTGAACAAAATAAGCGCGGGCTGCTGGGCCAGTGGAATGGCCGGCAACTCATCAGCCCAAATCTCCACAGCCTGTACCATCAGGTCCGTAACCTGAGGATCGCCGAGCGGCAACGCGCCCATCTGGTCAACCAGCGCGGAATACTCGTCATTCACCCAGCGTCCGGCATTGTTGGTATTGTCCACATACTCGGTGCCCGACTCGCCAACCGGCTGTACCCAGCTTTTGTTATAGCGGTTCATTCCGAACCACGGCTCGACCACACTGCCGCACCCACTCCAGTCGGTAGCTCCCTCAAACTGACCACGCCCCGTCTGCTCACGGAAGATACCCCACTCAATGATACGCAGCACTGCATCAATGCCAGCGTCATTCAGTTGTTGGACGACCAGCGTTGCCACCGGCTCCATAAAGGGCGGGGCGACAACATCAATGGTCAGATTGTTGCCATCTGCGTCTACAAACTTGCCGCTACCTTCGTCAAGGGTGTAGCCTTGCCCCTCAATGAGTTCGCGGGACTTGTCAAGGTTGAATTCTGTAATCGGCGCAATGATGTCCTGAATTGCATCGATGTAGGGCATCATGGCAGGGTAGTCAGGGAAGATAAACCCAGTGGGGACGCTCGTACCTTCCCAAACAACATCAACAATCTGCTGACGATTAAAGGCATAGCTCAAGGCCCAGCGCATTTCCTTCTTATCCCACGGCGGCACCGTATGATTCACCGTGAACATTCTGGGGCAGGGGTCGCGCCAGGCATACGGCGGCTCCGGGTTATAGGAGATGAGGGCCGGGTTCTGGGCCTGAAGCGACTGCATATGGCTCAGACCGTTGATACCGGCACCAATATCCAGTTGGTTGTCAATCAACAGTTGGTCAATGGTTTCCTGGGAAGGCTGCCATACTCGGTGAATCTCCAGCGGCGCAGGCAGATTGAAAGTGCCCGTCTTGGCCCCCCACCAGTTGTCATTGCGCTTGTAGATGAACTCGGTTTCGGAGAAGCGCAATACAGTATAGGGGCCGCTAAAGATAGGCGCGCCAGTCTCTTCATTGTACTCGTTGCGGAAGGTAACGGGGTCAACTCCCTCCCAGACGTGCTTGGGCAGCGGCACAATAGCCTGTGAGGTCGTACCTGCCAAGTTCTCCATGACAAAGCGTGGGTTGGATGCAGTCAGCGTAAACTTGATCGTGCGGTCGTCTACAGCTTCAACTGATTCTACCCACTGTTGCACAGCACCGGACCAGTTCAGTTGTGGAGCATATTCCTTCAACATTTCGAAGGTAAAAACTACGTCTTCGGCGGTCAGTGGTTGACCATCACTCCACTCGGTTCCGGGACGGAGCGTGACAATCCACTCATCCAAGGTCTCGTTGGAGGAGAACGTCTCACCCAACCAGCCCTCAATTTCGCCCGTTTCATAGTTCAACATGAAAAGGGGTTCCATCATGTTCTGGTTCATTCCCTGGAGGATAAAGGTGCCGGGAATGTAGGGATTCCAAATATCGGGGGCCGGAATCCGGGCAGTCTGGACAATACGGAGGATTCCATCCCCGCTTGCAGCAGGCTCGGACGATGTTGACGCTTCCGTCCCCGCTGCGGGAGTCTCGCTAGTGGCAGGGGCAGGAGCCGAACACCCCACCACCAACGCAATGATGCTAACAATGAACAGCGCCTTCAAAAACCTGGGTTTCACAGCAGACACTTGAGTCCTCCTTCGCTTCTGATTGACGTCTGGGCAGTCACCTGCAAGTATATGGGGTTGCTTTTGACTCAACTCAAGGTGTATAGCCGAAACAAGTACCGCCTTTGTTCGCAGTCATCAGCGGTTGCTCTACGTCGGAGGGTAGGATCAAGAAAGCCGACGAATACGATAGACCGCAATGGGGAGTTTTCAGCAGGTTTGTACGAATGAACTGGTCGCAATGAAATTGTGCGCTGAAGCCGCAGCAAGAAAGGCCTAGTGGCGCACCATTCGTTTAGCAATACATGTGATCGGCAAGCAGAATATAGCATTGAAAAATATAGGATGCAAACTCCTTTTACACCACTCGTTGATCTATCCAGTTTGGTAGACCAGTAATACGGCAACTCGTGCCTTGACTATCCAAAATGACCATTGGCAGATTCTTTGCTTCCATGCGACAATGTTTTCTTCTACAACCCTGATCGCCCAGATGTACCAACTAAGGGTATGCTCCATTTCACCCGCCAGCATGTCGGGAATGCTGCTTGCGACTAAGAGCGCCGTGGAGCAGCGCGTGGCTGGACGATGAGGTGACTGGATCACAATCACAAGATAAGGAGATGAGAGGCTGGCTATGGAAGCGGTTGAACAAAGGACACTCGGTAAAACGGGCGCGGTGGTCACTAAACTAGGGTTGGGTGGGGCCGGACTCGGTGACCTGAACGAGGTCCTCGATGAAGACGTGGCGCAGAGCGTTTTGCAAGCGGCATGGGAGGGTGGCGTACGCTATTTCGATACCTCACCATTTTATGGTCACGGCAAGAGTGAACACCGCATAGGCCATTTTCTGCGCCAGCAGCCCCGATCCGAATTCGTGATATCTACCAAGGTCGGGCGCGTTTTCCGGGCATCCAGGCCCGCGGCTGGCTCGAATGCAACACTCAGCAAACCCACTTCTTTTGTTGGCGCGCTGCCCTTCGATTTCTACTATGACTATAGTTACGACGGTATCATGCGGTCGTATGAAGACAGCTTGCAGCGGCTCAGCCTGCCCTCCATTGACCTGCTGCTCATCCACGATCTGGACTTCTGGTTCCACAAGACCGAAGCTCTGGTCACTGCTTATCTCACCCAATTAGCCACCAGTGGTTGGCGTGCGCTGGAAGAGTTGCGCGACAGTGGAGCGATCAAAGGGGTAGGTGCAGGCATCAACGAGGTAGGTATGATCCCGCGCTTTCTGGACCTGGTCGATCTGGACTTCTTCCTGGTCGCGCTTTCCTACAATCTGCTCAACCAGGGCGTGTTGGATGAAGAACTGCCCCGCTGTGCCGAAGCGGGGGTCGGGATTGTGGGTGGAGCCATCTTCGCCTCGGGCATCCTTGCCTCTGGGCCTGTGGAGGGCGCATTCTACAACTACGCACCTGCCTCGCCTGAGATCCTGGAAAAGACCCGGCGCATCGAAGCCGTCTGCCGTCGCCACGACACGCCGCTGGCTGCCGCGGCCATGCAGTTCCCCTTGGCCCACCCACTCGTAGCAGCCATCATCCCCGGTGCGATCCGGCCCGAACAGGTAGAGAAAAATCTCCAACTGCTCCGGCACCCAATCCCGGCACAATTGTGGACGGATCTCAAGGATGAGGGTCTACTGGCGGCTCACGCGCCGACACCGGCTTAACTGAGCCACTACAAGATCGGGCCTGACCACGGTATCGCCGGACCAACACCCATTCACATCCACTAGCTGGAGACCGTATGAAGATCACTGACGTCAAAACATTCCTTGTTCACCCTGGAACCGGAAAGAACTGGCTCTTTGTCAAGGTCGAGACCGATGAAGGCATCCACGGCTGGGGCGAAGCTTATACGCAGGCTGACCGCGACCGTTCCATCGAGATCACGGTGCAGCAGTTACGACGCTATTTAATCGGGCGCAGCCCTTTCGACATTAAGCACTTTACGTTTATGGCCTATACCGATTTCGCCACGCGGCGCGGGTCGATGGAGTTCTACTGTGCGGTGAGTGGGATTGAACATGCACTGTGGGACATTGCCGGGAAGGCAGCGGGGCAGCCGGTCTACAACTTGCTGGGTGGGGCCACGCGCACGCAAATCCGCGTCTATGCCAATGGCTGGGGAGGCGGCAGCCTGGACAAGCTAGTGGACGCAGCCAAAGGCGTGGTGGCGCGCGGCTTTACTGCACTAAAGTTCGACCCCTTCCCAAACCCCTGGCGCGCCTACATCTCTCGCAGCGATGAGGAGATCGCGGTCGAACGCGTGGCTGCCATACGCGAGGCGGTCGGCCCCGATGTAGAGATTCTGGTCGAGGTGCATAGGCGGCTGGCTCCCATGCACGCAGTGCGCGTGGCGCGGCGTTTAGAGCCATACCGTCCGTTCTGGTACGAGGAGCCGGTCTCCGCACGCGACATGACAGGGCTTGCCGAGGTGCGCCGCGAGATTAATCTGCCCGTCGTGACCGGCGAAGAGTTGTACACCAAAGCCGAGTTCCGCGATGTTTTCGAGCAACGCGCAGCGGACATCATCAACCCGGATGTGTGCAATTGTGGTGGCATCCTGGAACTGCGCGAGATCGCGGCGATGGCTGAGGTCTATCACGTCGTCGTCTCACCACATAACTACAACAGCACAGCTATCGGTTTGGCGGCGACGGTTCACGCCGCGGCGGGGATGCCGAATTTCCTCATCACTGAGTACTTTGTAAACTTTGAGGAAGTGAGTAAGGCCATCGCAACCCCTCTTGTGCCGGTGAACGGTGTCATTACGCTCCCCACTGCCCCTGGCTTGGGTGTCGAGATCGATGAAGATGCGCTGGCTCACTATGCCTATCAGGAGTTCCCGGCGCGCAATTTACGCAGACCATTGGACGAAGTGCCGGTCTAGAATCTGTTATGCACTTGATAAGGTGGATATGCTAAAGGATGGCTTCATCAACACAGGCTTTTAGGATGGGTTCTTAATCTGTCATTTCTCATTAAGAAGAGCGCTTCGCCTTACCTACATACGAATGGTAAGGCGAAGCACTCTTTCGTCGTGCAGCCAATTGCCGGTTCAGCCAGTGCGTCGCCCGTTGCGCCATTTGGCGGTATACGGCAGCACGAACAAGTACAGACCCGTGAACAAAAGCAAGGCGAGCGGGAGCAGTGTTAAGAGGCCCAACCAGAGGGCAAGTTCTTCCGGTCCCAAGGGGACGAGGTTGACGATGATGTTGACGATGACGAGCACCGTAAAGACAATGGACAGCCAGCGGTGGGTCTGCCGAACTCCTGTATTCCAGTTCATTGGGATCTCCTCTGAGTACGAGCCCGAAACGGACTGGTACATCTACAATTACTACGTAACTGCTTTCGGCGAGAGTGTCCTGCTCGCCGGGCTCCGCTTGCACGTGGCGGACGTGGGCCACGAGCCTCGACCGGCCCAAAGGATCCTTGCGAGCAGGTCGATGAGCTTACGGGGGAAACAATATTCGATACAGAAATAGGTTAGTACTCCTGAGGCATCGGCTCGCCGGTCTCCAGGAACGTCTTCATGTTGCTGAGGATCCACGCCCAGCCGCCACTCTGCAAGCCCTTGTAGGTCGCAGTCTCACCCTCAAAGTCCTCATGGACGACTGTGACCTTTGTGATGTCGCCAGGCATTGATTCCAACTCCCAGGCTACCTTCGTGGGTGCATCTTTGTTCATTGGGGGCCAGAGGGAATGGTAGGTATGAACCAGCCGGTTAGGCGGGTCGGACAAGATGACCTCCCCTTCTACAATGGGCGCACCGCTCGGCTTGTGGTAGGTGAAGGGTGAGCCGACAGTGAGGTCGGTCTTGAGCGTACAGTCGTAGTAGTAGCGAGCGGTAAACTCTGGCGTGGTGATCGCCTCCCACACGCGTTCCTGCGGTGCCTTGATGATGATCTGATAAACGAGCCGGGGCTTCGAAGTAGTGGTCATCCCATTTCCTCCTTCAAGGACTGTCTTGAGATCAGCGAGGGCGCTCACGCGCTCTGCCGAGTATTTGTTGATCCAGCGGTCGGAGATGAACTGGATTGGAACTGGGTTTAGGTAGTGCAGCTTTTCGCGGCCTACTTTGCGCGTGGTGATCAGTCCAGCTTCCTCCAAAACGCTCAGGTGCTTCATCACCCCGAACCGCGTCATCGGCAGCTCCGACTCCAACTCGGTAAGCGTGCGGCCATCCCGCTCAAAGAGGAGGTCAAGTAGCCGCCGACGGCTTGGGTCGGCGAGGGCGCGAAAGACAGACTCATGTTCCATGTTGGCATTATATGTGACTAAATAGTCACATGTCAAGATCAAAAAGTTTATAACAACTTTTAGGGATCGGCACCGGCATCGTCGCCTGTTGGCTGCGTCCTAGAGCTAAGCGATGCGCGTGGCAGAGGCGCTATTTCGGAGGAGCATCCAGCGCTATGTAGCGAGCCACGCCAGCAGCATCTGGCGGCTTGCGCGGAGATCTTCTGTGGGATCGTAATCTCCCGCCTCATGCTCCACCGATATCGCCCCGTTGTACCCGATCTGCCGCAACACTGTTACACAGGCATCTACCGGAACAACGCCACGGCCATAGCGGCACGTTTCGTGTCCACCAACAGCGACCACATCTTTGAGATGGACATGAAATAGCCGTGGGCCGAGTTCTTGCAGCGCTTGGCGTGCATCGGTTCCATGTGTGCCAAACCAGCCGGTATCCACCGTCACACCCACGATGTCCTGATCCTGGTCTCCGATCTGGGCCAGAACATCCTGTGCAGTTTTCTCAGCAGGATGATTCTCAAAGCCAAACTTGAGGCCATATTCACGCAAGAGGGAAACCAGCGCCGCCCGGTCATGACGCAAGAGAGAAGCGCTGCCCCCTAAGACCGGAATTCCCAGTGCTGCGGCGACGCGACAACTAGAGGCAAACTCCTCAACCGTGCTGCCAAATCCTCCTGCATAGCTAACCAGTGTTAATTGATATTGGTGAAGCAATTCCTGTGCGATGGCAATGTGTTCAGGGGTTGCCCACTGCGGATTTAGATGTGCAGTCCACAAGTCAATCGCTCCAAAACCCATCTGCACTATCTCCTGGAGCAACGTCTCCAACCGCTCATGATAGGTTTCCAGAGGCCGGAAATAGTCGTTGGCTGCACGGTCACCCTTGCCCCAGTCGCCCAGCATCCAGTCGCCAGGCAGGCTGTAGCCCACTTCACGCGCCACGAAATTAGCGCCCATACACGAAACGATAGTCTGCATCTGTGCTTGCCTTATCTATACTTGTTATTGAACTTGCTATTAAACTTGTTATTGATAGCTTAGCGCACCGTCATCAGATTGCATTGCCCACCCGCTTCAAGTGCATACGTCCCGGACTCGCGGCTAACCGAAGGCAGCCACCTCATTCATGTCAATCTCGACACCGAGACCGGGCGCGGTGGGAACGGTGACAGTACCGTTGTACAACTCAAAACGAGGCCAAGTGAGCCGTTCACGCAAAGGGTTTTCGGTACGATCCATCTCCAGCAGAGGTTCAGGCTGGCGCAGGCGACCCGGCAAAGGGTCTAGCGTGGCAGCAAAGTGCAGCGCTGCGGCAAAGGCAATGCCTGTACCCCAGCAATGAGGCGTCACCTGCGCGCCAAAAGTCTGCATCAGCGATGCGATTCGTTGCCCTTCGGTCAATCCTCCTGCCGCGCCCAAATCGGGTTGTGCAATGTCCACACACTGGTTCACAGCCAGATGGCGGAATCCTGCACAGAGATATTCACACTCTCCACCGGCTATTGGGATTGAGCTCTGTTGGCGCAGTTCCCGGTATCCCTCGTAATCTTCGGGGGAAAGCGGTTCCTCAAACCACCCGATCTGCTGATCCTCCACAGCGCGCGCCAATGCCAAAGCTTCATGTCGCGCATAGGCATGATTGGCATCCATCATTAATGCAATCTCTGGCCCAATGGCCGCTCGAACGGCGCGTACGTTTGCCGTGTCCTCAGCGATTCCCAAACCCACCTTCATTTTTAACGCAGTGAAGCCTTGTTCGACATAGCTCACAGCCTCCTGTGCCAAATGCGTTGGCAATTCTACATCATGGCGAAAGTACATCCCAGTGGCATAGACCCGCACCGCGGCGCGCCGTGGTCCACCCAGCAGCACGGATAACGGTTGGCCCAATACTTTACCCTTGACATCCCATAAGGCGATATCAATCGCGCTTAATGCAGCCAGGAGCACACCTCGCCGCGCATAATCTAATGAGCGGCGATAGAGAATCTGCCAGATAGCAGCAGTGTGCAAAGGGTCTTGACCTAAAAGATGTGGTGTGAACCAGCGAATGCCTGCTTGTACAACCTCGGCGGGGCCATATCCTTCACCCCAACCATATACGCCCTCATCCGTTGTCACCCTAACCAAGCAGACCGCACGCTCGTGCTGTTCCCATTGCGAAAAGTAAAAGGGCTGCTCAAGCCTTTGCCGGACAACAAAGCTTTCAACGTTGACGATCTTAGCCACAAGTACATTACTCCTGACAAGAGTGTGTGCTGATGAATGATAAAATTGAGAGAAATATGCTACATAGAATACATCTATATAGAGTGTATCATGGCTACGGGCCGGTTAGGGAGAGCAGCATAAGGCTTTGTATTCTGTGGCGAGATACACTCTAGTGAAGAAGTTGCGGTAGTTCGCTCGGCTGGGAATCAAGATCGAGCCACGCCCACGGCTGCGTTATAATAGAATTGAAGTAAAGCAAGCCGGCGTAGGAATGTTTAGCGAAGCTAACTAGTGGGTAGAAAGTGAAAAGACCATGACCACCAAAAAGCGTATTGCTGTGGCTTATGGCGATGGCATTGGACCCGAGATCATGGAGGCAACTCTGCGCATTCTGAAGGCCGCAGAGGTGCCACTAGAATATGATGTCATTGAGATCGGTGAGGCCGTCTACCGCAGGGGGATTCTCTCAGGCATTCCGCGCGAAGCCTGGGACATCATTCGTGCCAATCGTATCTTGCTCAAAGGCCCGATCACCACGCCCCAGGGAGGTGGGTATAAGAGCATCAATGTCACCATCCGCAAGTCACTTGGGCTCTTCGCCAATGTGCGCGAATGTAAGTCATATACGCCCTATGTGCCCTCAGCCTACCCGGGTATTAACATGGTGATCATCCGCGAAAATGAGGAAGATCTCTATGCGGGTATTGAGTATCGCCAAACCCAAGAGGTGACGCAAGCCCTCAAAATCGTCACCCGTCCTGGCTCAGAAAACATCATCCGCTATGCCTTTGAGTATGCAGAGGCATACGGGCGGAACAAAGTTACTTGTATGACCAAAGACAACATCATGAAGTTGTCAGACGGGCTTTTCCACAAGATCTTTGACGAGGTTGCCACCGAATACCCCAGCATTCGCAGCGAACACCAGATCATCGATATCGGTGCGGCACGTGTCGCAGCCATGCCCGAACGGCTCGATGTGGTCGTTACGCTGAACCTCTATGGCGATATTTTATCGGATATTGCCGCCCAGGTTTCCGGATCGATTGGTTTGGCAGGGTCAGCCAATATCGGCGAAGATGCAGCCATGTTTGAAGCTGTTCATGGCTCGGCCCCTGATATTGCCGGGCGCGGTGTGGCGAATCCATCGGGCCTGCTCAACGGGGCGATTCAAATGTTGGTGCATTTGGGCTTGGGCACTTATGCTGAAACTATCAAGAATGCATGGCTTTGCACCTTGGAAGATGGCATTCATACCGCCGACATCTACCGCGTCGGCTTGTCAGAAAAGCAGGCTACCACCGAAGTCTTTACCGATGCTGTGATCGAGCGCTTGGGCAGGAAACCTGAGCAGTTGAGCCCAGCCAGCTATCAAAATCACCCTATCGTTGTCGAGCGCCGCCCTGCCCCCATCCAGCGCAAGGAATTGGTGGGCGTGGATATCTTCCTGGATTGGGATAAGGCCAACCGCGATCCAAAGGTGCTCGGAAAGCAGCTAGAG
>CAMPHP010000046.1 GCA_946885925.1 uncultured Litorilinea sp. | reverse complement strand
CCGCTTGCGCTTCCGGATGCGGCGGGTGTCGCAGGCTGTACAGCCTGGCATGCGGCGAGCAGAAGAGTTGCTAGTGCGGTAAGGGCGAAAGTCCAGCGGCGCGAGGCGTGTTGGACATTGGTCCATAGCATCATGAATATATCCTCAACTTGATCTAGGTGAAATTTGTACTAGGTGAATTTGGAAAAACTTAGAGGACTACAATTTTGGTGAGCGTCGGGCTGCATCGGCAAATACCAACCCTACACAAGGCAGGGCAATCGTAAAGGCAAGCACTATTTGAATTACCGCAATAAGCGATGTATCGGCCATTTATCTCTCCTAAACTCCCGACGGATAAGCACCCTAGTGCGAGTGCTACAAAATAGGAATGAACGCTTAACAAAACGTAAATCAACTTCTGGCGGACGGAGTTTAAGGTAACACAGCGACTGATGGGGATCAAGAGGTTTTGCAGTGAAATATGGCTGCAACTTCATTCAGTACCTACTAAGGCGTCCCATAAGCACGGTTGAATAAGTGATTAAGCTAGGTTAATTGGCCGTATGGTAGAGAATAGGACTTACTCTCATTCAGACGAGTCTCCGAGGTGGAATCCACCTCAATGGCTAATCGCGATCATCTGGGGAGTCCTCACTTCGTTTGGCTGGGGTGCCCTCTAGGCCCTCCTGCGTGAGCGGGATGACAGGCTGCATTGATGCACTAGATAGTTACTGCTGGTTACGCTGGCGAACTACTTCGTAGAGCATGATTGCGGTAGAGGCGGCGAGATTTAAGCTGTCTACGACGCCAAACATGGGAATTGTTACCAGGGAATCAGCCGCTTCACGCCAGGGTCGCGTAAGACCGTGTGCTTCGCTACCCATGACGAGGGCACTCGGAAGGGTGTAGTCACATTGGGTGTAGAGGTGGGTGGCTTCGGGACTGGCTGCAACGATTTGGATGTTGTGCTCTCGTAACCATTGAATGGTCTTCTCAACAGGTGATTCAAAAACTGGGAGGGTAAAAAGCGCGCCGAGGCTTGCGCGTATGACATTGGGGTTATGAATGTCTGTGACCCCTGCTGTGACAATGACTGCATGCACGCCAGCCGCGTCGGCAGTGCGCAGGATGGCCCCCAGATTGCCAGGCTTTTCTACACCTTCGATGATAGTGACAAAGGCCGGTTCAGGAGGGGTGAAGTTGCTTAGTTGGTGTGTAAGATAGGGGATGACAAGGAGGATGCCGCCACTATCACCGCGGTAGGCAATTTTGGCAAAGACCTCTGGCGTCACTTCCATGAGCATGGTGCGCCGCTGCTGGTCCAGTTGATAGAGCCGCCGCGCTAACTGCTCCCCTTCGTCACTGAGCAGGGGAGGGCAGATGTAGGTTTCGACGGGAATAATTCCAGCCGCCAAGGCGCGGGAACATTCCCGCTCGCCTTCGACAACCGTGACTTGGCGTTGGTCACGTTCGTTGTGCTTGGCGAGCTTGATGACATCTTTGATGCGGCTGTTTTGAAGACTGCTGATCGATATCGGCATGGCATACGCGCCGTTAAACTGAGCAGGAGAATCCTGTCCTAGTCAATGCGTCTAGCCGGTCTATGTTCACTCGGTCTATGCTCACCCGGTCTATGCTGACTCGGGGCGGGACCAGCGTGCATAGGTTCCACTGGGCAGGGCACGACCTTGTTGATCCACGACCACCATTTCCCCATGTTCAAGTTGTCCACCTTTGGGAATAACCATGGCAAGTTGGTTGTACATGACCAACGGGGTGAAACCTGGCGTATGACCACTGTATAGAACAAAGAGAGCATCGTCGGCGAGCAGCGTACGACATTCCTCTAGCAGTGGTAAGAGGTCATTCTCAATCTTAAAGACCTCGCCCTTGGGGCCGCGGCCAAAGGAGGGTGGGTCGAGAATAATACCCTGGTAGCGATTGGAGCGCCGTGCCTCGCGTTTGACAAACTTGAGTGCGTCATCTACCAACCAGCGAATGGGTCGCTCATTTAGACGCGAAATTTCTGCATTGCGCCGCGCCCAATCGACCACACCTTTGGCGGCATCCACATGCACTACATGCGCACCTGCTTGGCTGGCCGCGAGTGTGCTGCCCCCTGTGTAGCCAAAGAGGTTAAGCACATGGAGGTTGCGGTTATTGGTCTGCTGAAGCCGCCGCCGGATCAAGTTGCGCAGCCATTCCCAGTTGGCCGCTTGTTCGGGAAAAAGTCCCAAATGCCCAAAATCGGTGAGCTTGATCCGCAACGAGAGGCGATCAAAGAGAATATCAAACTCACGCTTGACTGTGCCTCGAAATTGCCAATTGCCACCCCCTGTAGAGTCCCGTTCATACACAGCGTCAGCGCGCTGCCATGCGCCCTGCGGCAAGCGCGGCCACCAAATGGCCTGGGGCGCTGGTCGCACGATTAAGTAGGGCCCTATCTGTTCGAGCTTGCGCATATTGCCAGAATCGAGCAGTTGATAATCACCAGGGGGGGGCGGTGGGCAGGAAGGGAGAGGGTTGGACGGAGTCTCTGAAATTATTTCGGTCATGCATCAAGTGTAGCACAGGGCTGCTGTGGAAGAAAGCAGATGATGGTATGATGCCTAAATATCTTATGATGCCTAAATATCTTACGTAGCTCTCAAGGAGTGGGATGTGATATGAATGATGGGATGGTGGATGGTCAAATCATGGATGAGAAGGGTTCGATGGGCACTCTCGCCATCGAACCCATAATCAAGCTTGAACGGCTTGCCATGCATGCTTGGCCCGCGGTCGAGGTTGTAGAGCTTGATGGATGGCTGCTACGTTATGCGGCAGGGATTACGCGGCGCGCCAATTCTGTTTGGCCCAATGAAATGCGTGGTATACCTGTATTGGAGGAGAATTTGGCGCGTGTGGAGACATTCTATGCTCAACGAGGTCTCCCGGCGCGCTTCCAGATCTGCCCAGCAATGCAACCCGCCCAATTGGATGGTTTCTTGGCGCAACGTGGCTATCGTGCCGTTGCACAGACGGCTGTACAGGTTGGCGAACTGGCGGAGATGTTGGTGCGTGCAGATGGCATAGGGACAGTAACAGGGCAACTTTCTGTGGAGGTGACATCCGTGCCAGAACCAGTGTGGTGGGAGTGCTATGCAAAGGCCGACAAGGTTGCTCCGGAGTCAATTGAGGGGCGCAAAGCCATTTGTTCCCAGATTGACCAGGCTGCTGCCTATGCTGCGGTCTATCGGGGTGGAGAAGCAATTGCTGTCGGTTCGGCAGTTGCCGAGGCAGGATGGGTGGGCTTTTACAATGTGGCAACACTGGCAAATCATCGTCGTATGGGCGCGGCACAGTTACTCATGCGGGCACTGGGGCAATGGGGAGTGATGCAGGGCGCTATGGGTGCTTATTTGCAGGTCATGGTCAATAACGAAGCGGCTCAAAGACTTTATGCGCGGCTGGGATTTGTGACAGGCTATTATTATACCTACCGGGAACAAGTTACTGGCTGTTGACCAGAATGACCGTATGTACGGGGATTATGTAGCATCTTTAGGTAACGTAGAGACGTATAGAATTATAGTGGTAGAACTTTATAGTGGTAGAACTATATCGTGGATATAGTGTGGGAGATGGTTAAACGCGCGTTTGAGCCAGTTGTTTTGACATGACTTAGCGCCTTTGTTAAACTTTTTTAATAACTACTTGTTGACAATGCGTAAGCCAAAAGCGATTTCGCATGACCCCTCAACGAATGGTTCGTTACCCTATAAAACAAGTGGCAGGATGGGGTTGCCATTTCCAAACGTGGCACGATCCACAAACCTACTTATGTCTCCTTATTTTTAATCATCCCTAAAAATTATCAACAAGTAAGCTACGCAGGCCGAGGGTGGAGTACACCCGCCGGCTTTCTTTTTTTGCGCTTATTTGGGTAGAAGCCAAGGAGATCGTGTACAGCAACAGTAAGTGTGATGGCCGTTTGCAGCATGCAGGAAATAACGCTTGAAAGAATCTGAAAAGGATTCGCACAAGAGAGCCGTAGCAAAGCTCTGCGAAGAGGAGAAGTGATATGAATGGACGTCTAGCGATCTATGGTCGCTTGTTGGGTTATCTGAAGCCTCACTGGCGGCACGTGTTGTTGGCCTATTCCGCAATGATTTTGGCAACGCTCATGAACTTGGCTGTGCCGCAAATCATAAAACAGGCCATTGACCAGGGGTTGGCGCAAGGATCGGCTCGTATGCTCTTTTGGGCGGCTGGGGTGATCCTGGCGATTGCGGTTGCACGTGTTGCCATCGCCTTTGTACGCATCTTTTTCGGTGAGTGGCTGACGCACCGGATTTCCTATGATCTGCGTAATCAATTCTACGCCAGCGTTCAAAGCCTGCCTTTTGCCTTTCATGATCGTGCTCAAACCGGCGATCTGATGAGCCGCGCTACGAGTGACATTGGTGAAACCGAGCGATTTGCGGGTATCGGCGTGCTAGACTTGGTGGCGACGTTGCTGCTTGTGGTCGGCGTCTCTACGGCAATGCTTTTTGAGAGTGTGATTTTATCATTAATGGTGATGGTGCCGCTGGCCGCGCTGGTGGCAACCGCAATTCATTTTGGCAATATTATCCGGCCTATGTTCCGCCGGATTCAAGAGCAAATGGGTATGCTCTCGTCTACGATGCAAGAGAGCATGACGGGGATTGGTGTGGTCAAGGCGTTTGCCCGCGAGGATTATGAACTGGAGAAGTTTGATCGCGAGAACATGCTGTGGTTTGAGAAACGCTATGAATCGATCAAGATCTGGGCGAATTATTGGCCGTTATTTACCTTTATTCTCTCAACGGCGATTCTGCTCCTGCTTTGGTTTGGGGGACCGGCGGCGATTCGTGGAGAGATGACGGTCGGTTCGCTCTTTGCCATGATCTCCTATGTACTAATGTTGAATGCTCCTGTTTCGCACTTGGGCTTCTTGGTCAATTTGGCGGCAACTGCGGCGGCAAGCGCGTCCCGTGTCTTTGAGATCATTGACATGCCCAACGAGGTTGTAGAAGCACCGGATGCGGTGGAAGTAGAGCATGTGCGTGGGGTAGTGTGCTTTGAGAATGTGAGTTTTGGCTACTCGGCTGGACGGAGCACCTTGGAGGATATTAACTTTGAGGCGCAACCAGGCCAGGTGGTGGCGTTGATTGGTCCCACAGGCTCCGGCAAATCAACCATCACGAATCTGATTCCTCGTTTTTACGATCCAACCAGCGGGCGCGTGTTGGTTGACGGGATGGATATTCGCCGCTTGCGGCTCCGCAACTTACGCGAACACATTGGTATTGTGCTGCAAGCGCCATTTCTCTTCAATGCGACCATTGCTGAGAACATTGCTTATGGGCGACCTGATGCCAGTGCTGAAGAGATTGAGGCTGCGGCGCAGGCAGCAGCGGCGCATAAGTTTATTACACAATTCCCCTTGGGGTATCAGACGATGGTCGGGGAGCGGGGTGTGACCTTGAGTGGGGGGCAGAAGCAGCGCATTGCCATTGCGCGCGCCATCTTGCGTGATCCACGCATTCTGATCTTGGATGATTCTACCAGCAGTGTAGACACCGAGACTGAGCACATTATCCAGCAAGCTTTGTCTGTCCTAATGCAAGGGCGCACGACCTTTGTCATTGCCCAACGTCTCTTGACGCTCAAGAGCGCTGACCAGATTTTGGTGCTAGATAACGGGCGGATCGTCCAGCGGGGAACGCACGACAAGCTCCTGGCAGAGCCAGGGCTTTATCGTGAGATTTATGACCTGCAATTAAAGGATCAAGAGGAGTTTATGGCTGCACAAGAAGCTCAAGAGGAAGAGCCGGTCTCCGTGTCGGTGTCGTCCCGTTCAACCGCAAGTGTAGACCAGGGCTAGCGAGGGCGTGAAAAATGGCTGAAACTGAGATCAAAGTACCCAAAACGGTCAAGCATACCCAGACCTATTCACCCCCTCTGCGCTATCGAACGC
The DNA here is from genome assembly GCA_946885925.1 of uncultured Litorilinea sp. The sequence continues at coordinate 5,096 of CAMPHP010000046.1, read as the reverse complement.
TTTGGCGGCGAGCCAGTGCCGAAGACGAGGAGCGGCGGATTCGCGAGGAGAAGGTGCGCGATCTGCTGCCGGAGGAAGAGGAAGATTCGATTGGTAAGGCGTATGATGCTGGCCTGCTCAAGCGGCTGTTGGCCTATATGGCTCCCTATCTAGGGCGTACCATTTGGTCGGTCATCTTGATGGCAATCTCTTCGCTGTTAAATGTGGCAGGCCCGTGGATCATTGGTATGGCGATTGACCAGGGTATCCGCGCCGGCTCGATGGCGCAGTTGCGTTGGTGGACTGTGATGTTTGTGTTGGCGGCTCTGTTTGAGTGGATTACGAACCGCGCACGCATTGCGATTATGGCCTATGTGGGTACCAAGATCGTTGCCGATATGCGTAGCGAGTTGTTTCGCCACCTCCACAAGCTCTCGTTGAGCTTTCACAACAATTACAGTGTTGGACGCTTGATGAGCCGGTTGATTAGTGACGTGGGTATCTTGCAGGACTTTGTCACCTGGTCGATTACCGGCTTAGCGCGATCCGGTTTTATTTTGTTGGGCACGATCGTTGTCATGGTGTTGTTGAACTGGCAATTGGCGCTCGTAACCTTTGCCATGATACCGTTGATGTTCATCCTCACGAACTACTGGCGCAAGCATGTTCGTACTGCGTATCGTGCGACACGCACGCGCCTGTCGCTGATCAACGGTTATCTCAACGAATCGATTTCTGGAATTCGTGTCACACAAAGTTTTACACGGGAGCCAGTGAATTACAAGCACTTTACCGACCTTAACCGCTCCTACTTTGACGCCAATATCCAGGCGACAACGCTGACAGCACTTTTCTTTCCGGGTGTGGATTTTCTCGGTTCATTGGCAACAGCGCTGGTGGTGGGTGTCGGTGGTTGGCTCGTGCTGGGCGATGCGTTAACAGCAGGAACATTGGTGGCGTTCGTCCTCTACGTTGAGCGCTTCTTTGAGCCAATTCGTGAGTTGGCGCAACGCTATAACACCTTCCAGGCCACGATGGCTGGTTGTGAGCGGCTTTTCTACTTGTTAGATTTGAAACCAGAGATTGAGGATCGTCCCAATGCCTCAACGCTGCCACCTATTCGAGGCACGGTGGAGTTCGATAATGTACAGTTCTTCTATAAGAAAGAAGAGCCTGTATTGCGAGGTGTAACACTTCAGGCAAAGCCCGGTGAGCGGGTAGCGCTGGTAGGTGAGACGGGTGCGGGCAAAAGTACAGTCGTGCGCTTGATCGCTCGCTTCTTTGATGTAACGGATGGTACGCTCAAGATCGATGGACATGACATTCGTGATGTGACACAAAGTAGCCTGCGATCCCAGTTGGGCATTGTGTTACAAGACCCGTTTCTCTTTAAGGGCACTGTGGCAGACAACATTCGTTATGGACGGCTGGATGCAACGGATGCTGAGATTGAGGCCGCAGCCGAAGCTGTGGGAGCACACGAATTTATTACGCGGTTATCGGACGGCTATCAGACTGATGTGGGGGAAAATGGGGTCAATCTGAGTGGCGGTCAGCGCCAATTGATCTCGTTTGCACGGGCGTTGCTGGCTGACCCACGCATCCTGATCCTGGATGAAGCCACGAGCAGCGTAGACACTGCCACAGAGAAGATCATTGAACATGGGGTTGACCGGCTGATGCAGGGGCGCACATCGTTTGTGATCGCCCATCGCCTGAGCACGATCGTAAGCGCGGATAAGATTGTGGTGATGGACCGAGGTGAGATCGTCGAGATGGGTAAGCACGATGAACTCTTAGCAAAGCGGGGCCGTTATTACAATCTGTATACGATGCAATGGGCGGCACAAGCGGAACCAGAGTTTAGTCTAAATTAGCTCAAGGGGCCGCTCTTAGAGAGCGCACTCGCTGTCACTCCGTAGGAGTCTCTCTGGAATCGTATCTAGCAGAGAGACTCCTACGGAGTGACAAAGCAGGAGTGACAAAGCAGGAGTGACAGGGCAGGAGTGACAGGGCATGCGGCATGGCCGAGATGGGGCGCGCGATCTCGTGGTGCTGGCTGAACTTGGCGATTGTTTAGAGGGTATGGATAATGGGGAGATTGTAGTCTTTGCTCACAGGGCTGTAATCTCCCCATTCGGTTTGTCACTCGATCGTTGCTTGGTCAGCATGTATGCACCGAGAACTGTGTCCCCGAAAGGAACTATCAGATGTCAATTGATGAATTTCGCCAATCACTTACCAATCCACAACCACCTGCTAATTTGCCCAAACCGTTGCTAGCGCTTTGGCATGAAGCAAAAGGTGATTGGGCCGGAGCTCACGAGATTTTGCAGAATGATGACAGCCTTAACGGGGCGTGGGTTCATGCCTATTTGCACCGGGTAGAAGGCGACGCTGGTAATGCTGCCTATTGGTACCGGCGGGCAAAGCAACCTGTGTCTGAGCAATCGCTAGCCGATGAGTGGAACGCGATTGTTGCTGCAATGCTGGCAATGTAGCTGGATGAAGTAAAACTATGAAGTAAGACTATTCTGGCGCGGGACAACTCTGGTAAAGAAGAGGAAGGGGACGGCATGTGGAAACATCCGTCCCCTTCCTCTTCTTTATTGCTTGTTTTCTTTATTGCTTGTTGTGCAAGGCTATACAGTAACAACGGATGAAGCGTCAGGCGGGCGCTGCGTAGCGTGCGAGCCTTCGAGAAATTCTAGTGCTACATGAACGGGTATGGCTACGCCTACCTCCGGGCCATTCATAAGCGTATTGATCCCGACCAGCCGACCGAGGCTATCTACCATTGGGCCACCGGAATGACCGGGGCGCAAGTGAAGACTGGCAGCGATCCATTCCCGTTTGGAATCACCGAGTTCGGGGAGATGGGCTCCGGTGCCAATGACGACGCCCGACGTGGCTCCGCCCTTGATACCCCAGGGAAAGCCAAGCGCCAAGACGAAATCTCCTGGATTGAGACGACGAGAATCTCCCAATTCGATTGGGGTAAGTTCAGGTGCGTCGATACGGAGCATTGCCAGGTCGCGGCTTGCATCATGGGCCACGATTTGGGCGGGATAGTCACGACCATTGCGTAGGGTGACGGATAGGTTGTTGGAGACCTGGCCGTATCGTCCCAAGACTACATGGGCGTTGGTGATGATCAGCCCGTCATTGCGCCAGATGGCCCCTGCACCCACGCCTCGTTGACCATTGCGTATTTGAACGAGACTCTCTAACACACGATCACTGATCGTTGCTATGTCATCGTTGATTTGTTGGAGTAGATTGGACATCAATATTAGCCTTTCCTGGCACGCTCAGAGTCGCTTGTGGTGTGTCATGTTATTACATTGAGGCTACTCGACCTTACTGGCTCTGACCGATGGTAATGGTAAGATCTTGGAAATCGCCGCCGCGTATCACGCGTGCGCTAACGGACTTGCCAACGGGGACACTGCTCAAGAAGACTTGCAGGTCATCAACATGGCGCAAGGGTTGTCCATCTACTTTGATCAGGATGTCGCCTTGAATTATACCTGCTTGATCTGCAGGGCCACCGGCATCAACCGACATGATCATCAAGCCTGTTTCCTGACCAGCGCGCTCCTGCAATGCGCCTGTTAGGCGTACGGGCTGGATACCAATGCCAAGATAGCCCCGGGGGACACGTCCATGCGTCAAGAGCGTGTTGGCTACACGGGTGATGGTGGGGGCGGGCAGGGCTACGCTGATGCCGTGGATGAGGGCCGAACTGTTGAGTCCGGCAAAGCTGCCATCTGCGGACAGGAGTGGCCCACCAGAAAAACCAGGGTACATGGCGACATCAGTCTGGAGGTAGTGTTCAATCTCTGCGCCCGCTTGTGTGCGCCAGCTTGAACCAATTGCACTGATGACACCAAGCGTTGCCTGGACGGTCCTTCCTGGGCGACCCAGAGCCAGGACAATATGACCGACACGCAGCGCGGACGGTTCGCTCCAGGTTGCCGCTGGTAGGTCAGATGCCTCCACACGGAGGAGGGCGAGATCACTGTTGGGGTCGCGTCCGATAAGGGTGGCATTGTGACTTGTGCCATCATGGAGACCAATGGTGAGATTTTCATCTCGCTCTACGACATGGTTTGCGGTAACGATCAGACCATCGGCGCGGTAAATGACACCAGTAGCGGGTAAGCGGCGGCGACCTTCAACTCTGACGACATGGCGGTCAGCCGCGGCTACGAGTTCAGCAATATTCGTTGAGAGTTCGTGTAATGTAGCAGACATCATAGGGCCTTTCTGAAAGAGGTGGTGAAACGATCTGCATGCAGTATGGCACGAGACAAGATAGAAGGCATCCACCGTTGGCGCAGGGGCCACCTAATCGTTTGGGTAGGTGTGTGGTTAGAGCAGGATCAAACCTGCACGCGAGGCAAGCACTACCGCTTCTGTGCGGCTTTGCGCGCCAAATTTGCTTAAGATAGCATTGACATGGAACTTAACGGTGTGCTCACTAATCGCCAGTTGGCGGGCTATGCTTTTGTTTGGCATACCCTGTGCCATAAGTTGCAGTACTTCACGTTCACGCGAGGTCAGGGGTTCAAAGACATCGGGTATTGTTGTGGCAGGTACGAGGATGCTGCTGGCAGCGCGCGTGTCGAGGACGACCAAGTTGGCACCTGCGGCATGAAGCGCAGCAGCGAGGGTTGCTGCGGGTGCGCTGCGGGGAATTAAAGCGCGCACACCGGCTTGCCACGCAGCAGGGGCTAGGGTGGAATCAGCCACCAAAGCAAGGACAGGGACGGAGAATGCTGATGATTCTTGTTGGGTGAAGTCAGCCAACGCTTCCAAACTCTCTTCGGCGGCATAGCCGATGTCCCAGAGCAGCACATCAGGCTGAAAGATGGCTAGGGCATCGTCTAGGTCGTCGGTAGGCTGAAGTTGGCCGACAGCTTGCAGACCAGGCTGCGTGGCGAGAATGGCAGCAAGGCCAGCACGCGTTAGCGCATCGGCCGCGACAATGAGGATGCGTAAGGCGCGGTCAGGCATAGGTATATTTCACAAGGTTTCTATGGATTGTTGACATAACTTGTAGATAGATGCTTGGGGGCAATTCGCTCGAACTTCACAGAAACCTTCCTCAAAAC